>CALJGH010000047.1 GCA_938073925.1 uncultured Nitrospinaceae bacterium | reverse complement strand
TCATGGACTCGATGCTGATGCTGTGCTTGCCAAGAATACCTGAAATTTTCGAGAGCACACCTGGCTTATCCTGAACGTTAAACCGCAAAAAACATTCCGACTCAATAGTACTCATGTCTTTCAAGGGAATCGGTTTGATTTTTGAGTTTTGGAAGGAAGAAGCAGGCACTCTATCTTGCGCATTAGAAATAATATTACGGGCTATTTCTATCACATCCCCTACCACTGCACTTCCGGTGGGTAAAGCACCAGCTCCATGCCCGACCAGAATATTTTCTTCCATCATATCATCACAAACACGGATGGCGTTTAAAGCCCCATTCACACTCGCCATTGGATGATCACTAGGAATCATTGCAGGATGAACACGAATATCAATCGATTCGCCATCGCACTTGGATATTGCAAGCAATTTTATTCGATAACCAAATTCCCGAGCGCATTCGATATCCTCAGCGGTAATATTAGTAATGCCCGACACACTAACATCTTCAAATTTGACAGATGTTCCGAAAGCAAGGCGGGCCAACACAGTAATCTTATGAGCAGAATCGACCCCCTCAATATCAAAAGTCGGGTCGGCTTCAGCAAAACCTTTTTCTTGTGCCTCCTTCAAAGCAATATCAAAATCACAGTTTTCATCCGACATTTTACTGAGAATATAATTCGCGGTGCCATTAACAATTCCCTCAATCGATTGAATCCGATTAGCCACAAATGCCTCGCGGATAGACCGAATAATGGGAATAGCTCCACCAATCGACGCTTCGAATCCAATAGAGAGTCTTTTCTCTTCAACCACGCCAAAAAGCTCATCGCCATGTTTAGCCAATAATGCCTTATTGGCTGTCACCACATGCTTGCCATTATTGAAGGCTTTAAGGATGAAAGCTCTTGCCGGTTCATAACCACCAATCAACTCAATAACGATATCAATTTCCGGGTTATCAAGAATGTCATCAACTGAAGTGGTCAACACGCCTTCCACAACTTGAACGCCTCGATCGGTTTCAATATCGAGGTCGGCAATCTTGGCAAGGCGCACTGTAGCACCTAATCTTTTTTGAATTATTTCTTGGTTGTCCGAAAGAATTTTTGCGACACCCGCTCCAATGGTGCCAAATCCTATCAACCCAACATTAATCGTTTTCATTTTTTATCCATTTAGACAAATTCATCCGCCATAACGCGGAGTAACATTAAAAGACTTCTCGAATACCCCTTACGGCTTGACGAATTCTATGTTCATTTTCTACCAGTGAAAAACGAACGAAATGATCACCGCCTTCACCAAAACCAATTCCTGGTGCTACTGCTACTTTGGCTTTTTCCAGTAGCATCTTTGAAAATTCCAACGACCCCATATCTTTAAACTGATCGGGAATTTCTGCCCAAACCATCATAGTTGCCTTCGGAGGAGTTACCTTCCACCCCATCCTGTTCAACGATTCGCATAAGACATTACGTCGACTTCGATATGTTTCCGTTATTTCCTCGACACAATCCCGTGGTCCATTCAACGCAACCGTTGCAGCAATTTGAATCGGTTGGAACATGCCGTAATCTTGATAACTTTTTATTCGTGCCAGCGCATTTATTATTTCACTGTTTCCAACAGCGAACCCGACTCGCCAGCCCGGCATATTATAACTTTTTGACAACGTAAAAAACTCAATTCCGACATCTTTTGCTCCGGGAACCTGTAAAAAACTGGGTGCCTTATAGCCATCAAAAACGATATCTCCATATGCAAAATCATGGATAACAATTAAATCGTGTTCCTTGGCAAAATCCACAATTTTTTCAAAGAAATCGATCTCCACCACTTGAGTGGTGGGATTATGCGGAAAATTAATGATCATTGCTTTTGGTCGAGGCCAGTTACGCTTGAAAGCGTCGAGTAACCCCTCAAAAAAATCTGAACCCGGTCCAAGCGGCACATGAATAACATCGGCATTTGCCAGAATAAAGGCATAAGTATGAATCGGATAAGTTGGGGTCGGCACCAACACAGAATCTCCTGGCGTGGTGATAGCCAAAGCAAGATGCGAGATGCCTTCTTTTGAACCAATAGTTGCAATGGCCTCTGAGTTTGGGTCCAGGTTGACATCATAATTGCGCTTGTACCAATCGCATATCGCAAGCCGAAGTTTAAAAATACCTTTCGACAGGGAGTAACGATGATTGGCCTCTTTTTTGGCGGATTCAATCAACTTATCCACAATATGGGTCGGGGTAGGCATATCGGGATTGCCCAAGCCAAAATCGATTATATCTTCGCCTCTTCTACGCGCTTCGTATTTAAGATCGTTAACGATCCCGAGCACATAGGGAGGAAGACGTTTTATGCGTGAAAATTCTCTCATTTAAAAGCGATAAATATAAAAAATTTACATATAATCAGGATGGGCCAAACCAAAAGGGTGTGTCTCAGAATTGTGCGGAGGCAACCTGCTAAATTCCAACGGGGTCTGACAATAGCAAGCGTAAGATATCACAATTTAAATAACCCGGCAAACCCAAACCTCCTTACAAAATAATGCTTTTCATAGGGCTTACCCCATTGTATTTAAGCTTTGATTGTAGGAATCTTTATGTAGAATTTTAAGGGGTCATGTAAAAACACATGGAATTGATTCAAATTTTAATATTAAGCATCATCCAAGGATTGACTGAGTTTTTGCCTGTATCCAGTTCCGGTCACCTTATTCTCACCCCTTTGGTTTTCAATTTTAACGATCAAGGCCTAGCCCTCGATGCCATTCTGCATTTGGGAACCTTAATGGCTATTATAATATTTTTCAAAAAGGACCTTTCGGAAATATTCAAGGGACTGTTTGACCGGGAACGGGATACCCACCGGATTGCCTGGTGCATTATGGCAGCTTCGCTACCTGCTGGATTAATAGGCTTGTTTTTCGCCGAGTGGATTGAGTCCAATTTGCGCAGTCCCACTTTTGTAGCCATAAACCTTTTAATATGGTCTGTCGTTTTTTATATAGCAGACCGTTCAGCCAAAAAGGAAAATCAATCCGAGCTAAAAGAGCTGAAGTCTTCACAAATCTTTTTCATTGGTTGCGCTCAGGCCATCGCCCTATTACCTGGAACATCTCGATCAGGAATAACTATTGCTGCAGGGCTGTTTGGCAACCTCAACCATACTGCTGCAACCCGGTTCTCTTTTCTTCTGGGAGCCCCTATCATATTTGCGGCAGGCATGCATAAGCTCATCTCATTCATTTCTCAACCCAACGCCCTTCGAGATTACACACACCTTCACTTGATCGTCGGACTCGGAGTTAGTTTTCTGGTGGGATTGCTGGCGATCAGATTACTTTTAAAAGTGGTAGAGAAGGTGGGACTGTTACCGTTTATCATTTACAGAGTGATTTTGGCTGTGGCTATACTTATTTACTATCACGGCTGAAAAAGGTAATAAAAAAGCCGACCTGATCAAAATCAGGTCGGCTTAAATAATTACTTCATAGTGATTAGCCACAGGTTACGGTAACAGGAACCGTGCCCGTGTTGTGAATGCGAACTTCACCACTGATATCACCAATAGAATCGCCACGACTGAAGTTATTCTGATGGCCA
>CALJGH010000046.1 GCA_938073925.1 uncultured Nitrospinaceae bacterium | reverse complement strand
AGCCCAGTCACAACTACACGTCTTTTCATCAATTCACCCCAGAGATGAGGAAGGCTAACGAATGCCCCCGTCGTAAGTAGACCGGGGTATCCAAAAAATATTTGAACTTAACAGGCGTGACAACAAGGCTACGCCTTGAGGAAGTACAGAGAAGCTGTAGTAATAGCTTACCTGTTTGCTTTTCGAGCATATGAGCTTTGCCCCACACCAAGTTAAAAACAAAACTCACTTGGGTGATTCAATTAGTGTGGCCTTTAATATAGTCAATCGCATCTTGTACCGTAGCGATCTTCTCTGCATCTTCATCAGGAATCTCAACATCAAACTCCTCTTCCAATGCCATGACCAACTCTACTGTGTCCAAAGAGTCTGCGCCCAGATCATCAATAAAAAACGCTTCCGGGTTCAACTGTTTTTCATCTACTCCCAATTGATCGACAATAATTTCTTTTACTTTTTCTTCAACAGACATAATCTTTCAAACTCCTAGTTGGAATTACATCAACATACCACCGTTTACATTTATTACCTGACCTGTAATATAACTGGCCTTTTCTGAAACCAAAAAAGAAACACAACGCGCAACATCTTCTGGCTGTCCTAATCTTGCAAGTGGAATTTGCTCTACTAATTTTGCGCGAACCGATTCTTCCAAAACCCGAGTCATTTCCGTATCAATAAACCCGGGAGCAACTGCATTAGCTCGAATGCCCCGAAGCGCAACTTCTCGAGCCAAGGTCTTTGTAAAACCGATCAAGCCTGCTTTTGAAGCCGAATAATTAGCCTGACCAAAATTCCCCATTATTCCTACAATCGATGCAATATTCACAATAGCACCGCTTTTTTGCTTCATCATTTGCTTGGCTGCTTGCTGGCTGCATAAAAAGCTGCCCTTTAAGTTGATATTGATTACCAGATCCCAGTCTACCTCTTTCATACGCACCAACAGTCCATCGCGAGTTATGCCAGCATTATTAACAACAATATCGACCGGTTTATATTCTTTTATAATCGAATCGAATACACTTTGCACATTAGCGGCACTTGAAACATCAATTCGAACCGCAGAGGCTTTCGCCCCATTCTGTTTTATTTCTGCAGCGGTTTTCTCTGCACCTTCCAGATTAATATCACCCAAAATAACATGGGCACCTTGCCCCGCCAACTCTTCACTAATAATTCGCCCTATGCCCTGAGCACCGCCCGTTATCAGAGCAACTTTCCCATCCAATTCCATTTTCATATCCAAATTGTATTATTTTAAAGCTGCTAAAGTTTGCGACAAAGTTTCCATATCGCCCACCTGATAGCAATTTATGCTTTTATCAAACCTTCTCATCAACCCACTCAAAACTTTTCCCGAGCCCAACTCCACAACCGCCTCGATTTCATGGTCAACAATACTTTGCATGGTCTCACACCAGCGAACCGGCGAACACACTTGCTTAACCAGAGACTCTCTTGCTTCACTTCCTTTGGTGATGGGTTTTGCTTCAATATTATTGATGACAGGAAAGGACAGGTCGTGAAACTCAGTATCTTCCAATTCTTTTTGCAATCTAATTTCTGCCGGTTTCATAAGGGCACTATGAAAGGGAGCACTCACCGGAAGCATAACTGCTTTTTTTGCCCCTGCCGATAAAGCATTCTCAGAAACCATTTCAACGGCTTGCTTGTGCCCGGCTATCACCGTTTGTACAGGACTATTTAAGTTTGCGGATTGCACAAGGTTAGTCTCGCTTGACACCTTGTCACATAGTTCCTGAATCAACTCGACAGGCAAACCAATAATAGCCGCCATAGAACCTACTCCCACTGGAACCGCTTCCTGCATGAATTGTCCACGCAACCTCACCAGTCGGACAGCATCTCTAAATTTCAATGCACCTGCCGCTACCAAAGCTGAGAATTCTCCCAAGCTATGGCCCGCAGCAAGTACCGAATTAATACCATTTTCCCTTAGGATTTTCAAGGCCATTGTACTGTGAATCAACAGAGCAGGCTGTGTATTTTCAGTCAACCTGAGAGTCTCATCAGGCCCATTAAAACAAATATTTACCAGGTCATAGCCAAGCACATCAACAGCCTCATCAAACAATTCTTTAGCATCTGGGACGTGGTC
Source organism: uncultured Nitrospinaceae bacterium (assembly GCA_938073925.1). Taxonomy (GTDB): domain Bacteria; phylum Nitrospinota; class Nitrospinia; order Nitrospinales; family VA-1; genus UBA8687. The sequence goes on along the minus strand of CALJGH010000046.1, from coordinate 5,958 downwards.
ATAAAAATCTTTTCCCATGCCGATGAATTGCGATCCTTGTCCGGGAAATACGAAAGCAATTTTCACCATTTGATCACCGCCGATCCCCAAGTCAAGCCTGCCCCCACAACTCCCAGAACAGAAATATCTCCTGGCTTGATTTTTTCGTTGCTTCTGGCATCCCCGATACCAATCGGGATAGATGCGGCAGAGGTGTTGCCATATTTTTGAATGGTCATAATAATTTTCTCTTCAGGAAACTTCAGTTTTTCAGCAACCGCACTGATAATTCTTTGATTCGCTTGATGCGGAATGAGAAGGTTAACATCGTCAATTTTCAAATCATTGTATTCAAGTGCCTCAAGAATCACATTGCTCATTCTTTTCACCGCTACCTTGAAAGTCGCGTTGCCAGACATTTTTATAAAATAATTTTTATCGTCAATGTCCTTCTTATTAATTCCTGCCTTGCCAATAGCTCCTGGCACTACTATTAGATCAGACAGCGCACCGTCTGAATAAATATGTGAAGACAGAATACCTATAGGCTCTTTCTGCTCTACCCGTTTAAGTAAAACAGCACCAGCACCATCACCAAACAAAATACATGTGGAGCGATCCGACCAATCCACAATCCTTGAGTTTGCCTCACTGCCGATCACTAGAATATGTTCATAACGCCCTGCTTTAAGGTATTGTTCTGCAATGGACAATCCAAAGACAAATCCCGAGCAGACTGCTGAAATATCGTAAGCGGCAGAGTTGAATGCCTGTAATTCTTTTTGCACAAAACATGCGGTGGAGGGAAATAAAACATCTGGAGTCGAAGTGCACACAATGATCATATCCACTTTATCAGGACTTACCTTAGCTGACTCAAGAGCCTGTCGTGCCGCCATCGCACCCATAGTTGAAGCAGATTCATTTTCTGCGGCAATCCTACGCTCCTTAATTCCGGTACGAGTCGTAATCCAATCATCCGAAGTATCGAGAGCTTTTTCCAAGTCCTGATTCGTAAGGATTTTTTCCGGCACATAAGCTCCGGTTCCCGCCACAGCCGCTTTAAAAATAGAATTCATTCCAGGGAAGTATTATGAGGTTTCTTTAGGTTCCGGGTCTACCAGAGATGGTGGGTCATCATCAGAACTCACTAATTTATTTTCTTGAGTTTCACTACCAAAAGCAATATTTTTTATCTGTTTCCACAGGGTACCTTTGCCCCCTTCAACATCTGAGAGATTCAACTCGATATCCTGTTTTATATGTTCAATGATATTTTTCTCACTCAATTCATGGGCGCGATGGATGGCATTCTTCATTGCCTTTGGGGAAGAACTGCCATGAGCAATTATAACAACTCCATTCACACCTAATAATGGAGCCCCTCCAGTCTCGGAATGATCCACTTTCCTTTTAAACTGAACCAAATGAGGTTTCAAAAGTAAGTAACCGAGCTTGCTTATCCAATTACTCTGGAACATCAGCTTCAGGTTAGTACCAATCATTTCGGCAAGGCTTTCACTGATTTTAAGTGCTACGTTTCCAGTAAAACCATCACAGACAATAACGTCTGCATTACCTCGATACACTTCTTTGCCTTCTATATTACCAATAAAGTTAATATGGCTTTTCTTCAGCATCTGAAATGTCTCTTTGACAATTTCATTCCCCTTGCCATCTTCTTCTCCGATACTTAAAAGTCCGACACTGGGATCTTCTTTTTCCAAAACATATTCCGCAAAGACATGCCCCATAATTCCGAACTGAAACAACTGTGTGGACTTACAGTCAACATTCGCGCCAGCATCTAAAAGAATGGAGGTTCCCTTCAAAGTCGGTAGCTGAATCGCAATAGCCGGTCTGTCTACCCCCTTCACGGGTCTGAGAATAATGGTTGAGTAGGCTAAAACGGCCCCGGTATTGCCTGCGCTCACAAATGCCGCGCCTTCCCCCTCCTTCAACAAATCCAAACCGATCTTCATTGAAGATTTTCGTTTTGATCGAAGAACTTTACCCGGGCTATCATGCATTTCTACAACTTCATCTGCATGAACTATTTCAATAGGTAGCTCGTGATCAGGATCGTGCTTGTCGAGTTCTGTTTGGATTTTTTCAGATAATCCGGTAAGGATGATCGGCGTTTCATATTCCCGAGCTGCCAGCACAGCACCTTCTACAATGGCTTCCGGAGCATGGTCGCCTCCCATGGCATCAACCACGATTTTCATCCCAGACTCCTTTCAGCAGGACGGAAATTTTGAGGGGGGATTGTTAAGCAATACAGGTAAATAGAAATTAAACAGTTTCTACTTCCATTATTTCTTTACCCTTATAATAGCCACAATGAGCGCAAATATGGTGAGGTCGGGCCATTTCATGGCACTGAGGACACTCCATATAGGCGGGGGCCTTAAGGCTCATGTGAGATCTTCTCATTCCTTGTTTCGACTTCGATGTCTTTTTCTTTGGGACTGCCATTTTCTCTCCCTATTTCATCTTTTCTTTTAATTTTTGTAATACCGCAAAACGTGGATCAATTTGCCCATCGTTTTCACATCCACACGGATCAGAATTACGGTCGTTCCCGCATTCAGGACAAATACCTTTACAATCATCCTGACACAAACGTATTAAAGGAACATCCAGCAAAATCTGATCGCGAATCGGGCCGTGTAAATCAACCCTGTTTTCCTCGTAAATCTCTTGCTCAATATCCGTTTCTTTTATTTCAACTTCACTTCCAGGCGAAGACTTCTTTTCCCGTGGAACAAAGTGAATCCGAACTATGTTCTTTACTTGCAAGGGAAACAGTTTTAAACACCGGGTGCAAGTTACCAAAAGAGGTGCTTCTAAATCACCGGAAAAACAAACTTCCCGCTCTATCCTAGTTAATTTCCCTCGTACTTTTACAGCATCGGTTAAAGCACAATCGGACTGATCAATTTCAAAATGATCCTTGCCCACAAGGACATCAAAATTTAATCCCCCTTCAGGGATTTCCTCAATTTCAAAAATCATCGTTGACCTTTGAATTCAAACCCTTTAAAAATCTGGTAATCAAGATCAGAAGGAAGGATAGTAAAAAAAGGATGTTAGCTTTATTGACAACACCCGTCAAGAAAATAATTGTATCTAAAGAGAACGGCAAATTCAACAAACAAAGACCCCAAACCCTTCCTTTGCAAAGTCCATAATTAAGGATAGAGTTTTGCAGCTATGCCTCGTTTTAATTGATCAAGAACGCGGATGAAATTGCTGATGGATTTCCAGCATTCTTTTTCCCAGAATATGGGTGTAGATTTGTGTGGTCGATATATCCGAATGACCCAGCATCTGCTGAACCGAACGCAAGTCGGCCCCTCTTTCCAAAAGGTGCGTGGCAAAGGCGTGCCGCAATGTATGCGGAGAAACACTGGCTCTAATATTCGCCTGAGTTACATAACCTTTCAATAGTTTCCAAAAACCCTGCCGAGTCATGCCCCGCCCTCTTCGCGTCACAAATAATTGTTCGGATTTTCCTCCGTCTTTTCGGCTAGAAACAAGAGCTGGGCGCGAGTTCAATATATAGTTTTCCACCGCTCTTTTAGCCATGGCACCTATTGGTACGATACGCTCTTTACTCCCTTTACCTAATGTCCGCAGATAGCCAACTTGCATATCCAACTGGCTGACCTGGAGGTTGATCAACTCTGAAACCCGCAAGCCGCTTGCATAAAGAATTTCCAACATAGCCTTATCTCGCAGTCCCAAAACAGATTCCAAGTCTGGGCATTTTAATAAATTATCAACATCCTCGGAAGACAAAACATCCGGCAACTTCCGCCAACGTTTTGGGGTCTCTAGAATTTCCGCAGGATTATTCTGGAACTGTTTATCCTGACACAGGTATTTAAAAAACGATTTAATAGAAGATAAACTGCGAGCCACCGAAGCTGGGGACAAGCCCTGCTCTCTCAAGGAAATTAGAAAATCACGTATATTCGCTGTTGTCACAGAGTCCACTTTCTGACCTGCAAATTCAGCAGAAAAACGACTCAGGTCACGGCGATAAGCAGATACGGTATGCGGCGAATTTCTTTTCTCAATCCGTAAATAATCAGAAAATTCCTGTATGAGAGCTTTCATAATAGAACTATGATATATTAATCAAGTAGTTAGAAACAAATATTTTTATTTAGGTTTCTTATAACCAATCTGCTATTCTAGCATTTCGAAAATTTTTGTAAAAAAAACTTATGTTCCCTTATTGGTTCATCCCATCCCAGAAGCTACGCAGCAAATAATCTCCGGTAACCCGTAGAAATACGTAGACACCTCTTAACAGAAAAACATCAGTTTAAATTAGCGGCCGGGAAACCTTAATTTATTTTTTAATTATTTAATCATAAATCATTGATAATAAAGGAAAAAATGCAAGACCCAAAACTCATCAGAAACATCGGAATCATTGCTCATGTAGACCATGGAAAAACCACTTTAGTGGATTGCCTGTTACGGCAAAGCGGTATGTTTCGCGAAAGCGAACTATCTGGAACTTGTATCATGGACAGCAATGAACTGGAAAAAGAACGCGGTATCACTATATTTTCAAAAAATGCAGCCATTTTTTACAAGGATCACAAGATCAACATCGTTGACACACCAGGCCATGCCGATTTCGGTGGGGAGGTCGAACGTATATTAAAAATGGTCAATGGAGTATTGCTGCTGGCAGACGCTGTAGAAGGTCCGATGCCACAAACCCGGTTTGTACTGAAAAAATCTTTGGAGCTTGGGTTAAAACCGATCGTGGTCGTCAACAAAATAGATCGACCTGCGGCGCGCACAGAAAAAGTGGTCGATGAAGTTTTTGATCTGTTTGTTGAACTGGATGCCAATGATGAACAATTGGACTTTTCTATTATATATACTTCAGCTAAACAGGGTATATCAAGAGAAACTCCATTAGGACCAAATAACGATATCACCCCTCTTCTCGATTTGATCATCGATAAAGTACCTAACCACGAAGGAGATCCAGAGGGCGGATTTCAGATGTTGGTTTCATCCATGGATTATGATGATTATGTGGGTCGAATAGCCGTGGGGAAAATTAACCGTGGTAGAGTTAAAGCCAAGACAAATTATACTCAGATTGATCGTGATGGAAAGCCCAAGTCTTTTTCATTAGCTAAGCTCTATACCTATGAGGGATTAAGGAAGGTCGAATCGGAAGAAGCTGTTACCGGAGACATCGTAGGCATTGCCGGCATGAAAGAAGTTGAAATTGGCGAAACGCTTACAGATAAAGAGTTTCCCGATGCCTTGCCCGTAATTGAAATCGATGAGCCGACTCTGGCTATTCACTTTTCTTCAAACTCGTCTCCTTTTGCCGGTCGAGAAGGAGAGTTTGTAACATCGCGACAGATCCGCGAACGTTTATTTCGGGAGACTCGCTCGAACGTGTCACTTCGTGTTGAGGAGACCGATACGCAAGACACCTTCAAAGTTTCGGGTAGAGGCGAACTTCATCTTACCATTCTCATTGAAACAATGCGCCGCGAGGGATATGAATTTAGTATCTCCCGCCCTGAAGTTTTGGTTAAGGTTATGGATGGAGTTCTCCACGAACCTGAAGAATTTGTCATCCTCGACATTCAAGAAGAATATCTTGGAAATGTTATGGAAGCCATGGGAAAACGTAAAGCCACTTTGCAGGATATGGCTCAGAACGAAGGTGCGACCCGGCTTGAGTTTGTTATTCCAACCCGCGGACTCTTTGGATTTAGGTCCGAATTTCTCACTCTGACAAAAGGCACAGGTGTTATAAATCGGAATTTTAACCAATTCATTCCACATTGTGGAGACATTGCCCAAAGGATCAATGGTGTTTTAATTTCCCTCGAAAATGGCACCACTACTGGTTTCTCTTTATTCAATCTGCAAGAACGAGGGACCTTGTTTTGGGGGGCCGGTCAAGAGGTTTATACGGGAATGATC
>CALJGH010000045.1 GCA_938073925.1 uncultured Nitrospinaceae bacterium | reverse complement strand
CGTCCGGTAGCGGGGTCGAATCCAGGTTCGACTTTGATCAGCAGAAAATTTGGGCCTTCAGAATCTTTCAGCTTCAAAAATGCTGATTTAATTTCTTCCTTTTTTTCTACTCGCAAAACATTTTTATAGCCCGTGCTTCTCGCAACTTCTTCGAGCTGCACTTTGCTTGAGAGGGATCGCTGGCTTCCTGTCGACTCATACACTTCATTATCTATAACAACATGAATCAGGTTTCTCGGTGCTTCTGCGGCAATCATGGCCAGAGTACCCATCGCCATCAGCACGTTTCCATCGCCATCAATGATGATTACATTTTTATCAGGCTTGCATAAGGCAACCCCTAAGCCAATCGATGAGGCCAACCCCATCGAACCGATCATATAAAAATTAGCTTCACGATCTTTTTGAGCAAACGATTCGCGGCAAATGAAACCATTAGCATGAACCACCGGCTCGTCTTTAATTAGAGGAATCAATTCCTGAAATGCTTCAGTGCCTTTCATCAAACAATCCCTTCTCAACAATCAACGTATAGGGCAACTTTTCAACGTAGATTTTTTGTTTTGCCTTTTTAAGTACTTCTTCACAATTTTCTGCACTGAGAATCGAATATTCCATACCCGCAGTCTTGAGAAGTTCCTGATCGATATCCCCCATGATGATGTGTTCGGGAGCATCTTTGCCCGCTTTACCGCGCCAACTCATAATGACCAGTGCGGGTATCTTATAAATCAAGTTCAGGGAAGTAAAAGCATTGAGGCAGTATCCTAAACCAGAATTCTGCATGAGAAGAACGGGCATCGTTCCCGCAAGGTAAGCACCAACGCACAAGCCCACCGCGGCATCTTCGCGAACAGAGGGCACGTATCTAGCTTCCCATTTCTGATCTTCTAGTTCATAAATCAATCCGGACAGCAAAGAGCAGGGCACACCCGTAAAAAATTTATAATCTTCTTGAATCAAACGTTCAATAAAAGATTTCGATGTTAAAGAGGACACATTCAAACCTTTACCAATTTTGGATATTACGCTCACCACCATACTCACCCTGCAGTTTATGGATGAGCTTGATATATTCGACAATGGATTCTTCGCCGCTAAATTTCACACCAATATCTTTTGCGGCTTGATTGGACATGGGGACTCCATCATCACCCGGGACGCCTTCACATTCGCCGAAAGAATCAATGGTATCGGCAATCATCTTTCCCAATGTCAGGTTATGTATATGGCCATCCACCAGATGATAAATTTTTCCCGCTGCGTCAGCATTTCCAAGTGTGCATTTAATACCTTGCACCACAGAGTCGACCGAAACATATTTAGTGCTGCCTTTCAGATCAACATTATAGTTGGTAGCGAGATAATCAATGGTCTGAAACCATTCTGACTTATCCAACTGTGGGCGCACGCCATAAACGGTGACAGGTCGAAGGATGGTGATGTCGAATGCGCGGCTTTTTTGAAACTGGAAACAGAATCCCTCAATCGAGTTTTTGATAGAACCGTACAGGTTGCCAGGACGAACTGGATGGTTTTCGTCCATAGGATTATCTTTATTGATGGTAGGCAGCACCTCTCCAAAAACTGTACAGGCACTCATAAAAATGACCTGTTTCACTTTGGCCTTACGCGCTTCTTCCAGCAAGTCAAAAGAGCCATCGATATTGACCTTCACCAGTTCTTCCACGGTTTGAACCGGGCCGGGGAAATGGGCAAGATGCACCAGAACTTCTGCGTCTTGCACCAGTTTCGCAAGCGACTCTTTATCTTCGAGACCGCCAATGATGTAATCAATATCTTCGAAAGTTTTTAAGTGCTCAACAACGCTGCCTTCGCGTATCAAGGCTTTGATGTTATAAGTTGCGCTTTCTGAATTATCTTCCAAAAGCTTTTTTATAAGATGTGAGCCCACCATTCCAGTAATACCGGTGAGTGCAATATTCATTTTTTCCTCCAAATCCTTATGGATTTATTTTCTTAAAATTAAGGTTGCCATGCAGAATTTTTTATTATGATTATCCGCAAAAATGATGTCAACCTTTTTCACGATTTTTTGTTCATATACAAACTCTCAGGAAAAATCTTTAGTAGAATTAAGTTTGATCAATGATCTTCCTTTATAACAGCCTGAGCTGCAGCTAGGATCGCCGTTGGCACACGGTAAGGCGAACAACTCACATAGTCCAATCCCAGACGGTTAAAAAAACCAATAGATGCAGGGTCACCTCCATGTTCTCCGCATACTCCCATATGGATACTAGGCATGGCCTTTCTACCTTTTTCAACAGCTATCTGGATCAATTGCCCAACACCGTCTTGGTCTAGCGTTACAAATGGGTCGTCCTTAAGTAATCCTTGATCGACATATTGTCTGAGAAAACTCGCTGAATCATCACGGCATAACCCAAATCCGCTTTGCGTAAGGTCGTTCGTGCCAAATGAAAAGAAATCTGCCTCCCTAGCAATTTCATCTGCGGTCAGGGCCGCACGAGGAAGTTCAATCATCGTGCCAATTTTATATTGCAGATCAACACCTTCTTTCTTTAAAACTTCCGCCGCAACCTCCAGTATGTATTCACGGACAATTTTAAATTCATTGACGTGCCCTACCAGAGGAACCATTATTTCGGGGTAAACCTTAACTCCTTTTTTAGCTAGCCTGCACCCTGCCTCTAAAATTGCACGAACCTGCATTTTGTAAATTTCAGGGTAGGTGATACCGAGCCGACATCCTCGATGACCCAGCATGGGATTCGTCTCATTCAAGCTCTCTATTTTTTTGATCAGGGCACCACTGGAGACTTTCAGTTCTCGGGCCAAACTTTTAATCTCACGGGATGATTGAGGTAAAAACTCATGAAGAGGAGGATCGAGCAATCGAATCGTTACCGGAAGACCCTCCATCACTTTAAAAATCCCTGTAATATCTTTGCGCTGGATTGGGAGTAACTTTTTTATTGCTTCCCTCCGAGCTTTATCATTGTCAGCTAATATCTTTTTGCGAAACAGAAAAATACGTTCTTCATCGAAAAACATATGTTCGGTTCTGCAAAGGCCTATTCCTTGCGCTCCGAACTTTCTTGCCATCTTTGCATCAAGAGGAGTATCTGCATTCGCCCGAACTTTCAACGTACGAACGTCGTCTGCCCAAGTCACCATGCGCGTAAAAGACCGTGTCAAACGCGATTGAATTAAAGGAACCAATCCATCTATCACCAACCCGGCAGAACCATCCAGAGTAAGATGACTTAGCTCTTTCAATTTCACTCCTCCCAACCGGCATTGTTTGCTTTTACTATTCACGTTTAACTCCTCCACCCCAGAAACACAGGCTTTCCCCATTGCTCTGGCAACCACTGCAGCGTGAGAGGTCATCCCGCCTTTCGCAGTGATAATCCCTTGGGCCACACTCATACCGAGGATGTCTTCGGGAGAAGTTTCCATCCTGACGAGGATCGCATCTTCATTATTTTTAGCCAGTTCCTGCGCTCTTTCAGGAGTAAAAACAATTTTCCCTGCCGCAGCCCCCGGTGAAGCCCCCAGCCCTTTACCCAGGATTTTTAATTTTGCTTTGGGATCAATCATGGGGTGAAAGATTTGATCAAGTTGATCTGCTGGAACTCTCATTAAAGCTTCGCGTTTGTTTATCAAACCTTCATCCACCATATCGACTGCCACCTTGATAGCTGATTCCGCAGTCCGTTTTCCAGATCGGGTCTGTAACAAATATAACTTTTGGTTTTCAATGGTGAACTCTATGTCCTGCATATCCTTGTAATGTTTTTCCAACTTTTGGTAGACACTCACAAGATCCTGATAAATCTCTGGCATTTCGATTTCAAGCTGGTTAATAGAATTTGGGGTTCGAATTCCCGCAACCACATCTTCGCCTTGCGCATTGATCATGTATTCGCCGAAAAATTTATTTTCTCCAGTAGCGGGATTGCGAGTGAACGCCACCCCCGTTGCGGAAGTTCTACCCATATTCCCGAAAACCATCGACTGTACCGTTACTGCCGTTCCCCAATCATGTGAAAAGCCATTCATTTTTCTATAAACAACCGCTCGGTCTGTATTCCAGGAACTAAACACCGCTTCTACTGCCATTAGTAATTGCTTCATGGGATCATCAGGAAATTTTTTCTTTGTTTCGCGCAACACAAGAGCTTTAAACTTTTTAACAATGGCTTTCAAATCTCTAACAGAAAAATCCGTGTCGAATTTGATGCCTCTTTTTAATTTTTCCTTTTCGAGAATTGATTCGAAACTTTCACCCGAAATATTCAATACAACATTTCCAAACATTGAAATAAATCGAAGGTAGGTATCGAAGGCGAACCATTCATTCTGTGTTTTTTTAGCAAGACCGAGCACGCTGCTTTCATTTAAACCCAGATTCAGAACCGTATCCATCATCCCCGGCATCGATACACGAGCCCCTGAACGAACCGAAACTAGAAGGGGGTCATTAGAATCACCAAACTTTTTTTCAATCGTTTTTTCGAGATCTGCTAATTGAGCTAGGACTTCATTCCATAGCTTTGGTGGAAGTTTATTCTTATTTTTTAAATAATAAACACAAGCATCGGTGGAGATAGTAAAGCCGGGTGGAACATTTATACCTAATGATGCCATTTCAGCAAGATTGGCACCTTTTCCTCCCAAGAGGTTTTTCATGTCTGCTTTGCCATCGGTTTTTTCGCCGGCAAAAGCATAAATATATTTTTTAGTCATTAAAAATTAAGCGGCAGGCGCTTGATAGCATAAGGTTAAAAAAATGAGGAAAAAAATTTACTAATTTTGCCCAAAACAACGGTAATGTTTCAACTTTTTTTCAAAACGATCTTTGAAAAGTCAGCAAGGCCCGAAAACAGGCCGGATATATCGCGTAGCAGGCAAAGTCTATTATCCCGCAGGGAAGGGTCTTCTACCATCACCATCACATTGTCAAAAAATTCATCCACAGAGGGTTTTATCTCCCCCATTTTTTCCAATGCGCTGGAAAACTCCTTATTCTTAATATGGTTCAATACTGGATCACGCACCTTTAAAAAGGCTGCATACAGTTGTTTTTCTGCAGGTTCATTCAACAATCCAGGATCGATCTCCCCATCTACTTTTTTATCTAAAATACTGGCAACCCGTCGAAAAGCAATGGCAAGAGGCTCAAAATAAGGCTGTTTTTTTAAATCGGAAAAAGCCGCCACTTTTGCTTTAACATCAACAATAGAATCCATTCCAGTTGATAGAACACAATCAATCGCATCGTAAGGGAAACCTTCTCCATTCAACAAAGTTTTGTATCTCTGAGAAAATAAATCTTCTACATGCTTTTTTATTTCGTTTTTGCTCAGCCTAGCTTTATTCTCAATTAGGTTGACGCCATTCTCCACGAGGCTTTGAAAAGAAATCTGCCATCTTCGATCCAGCACGATTTGTAAAATACCCAGGGCATGCCTCCTTAACCCATAAGGATCTTCAGAACCGGATGGAATTAGTCCTACACCTATACAACCGATAATGGTATCGAGCTTATCTGCTATGGCTACGCTGGCTCCTGAATCGCAGGAGGGCAAATCATCCCCCGCGAAGGTGGGACGATAATGTTCTTTAATCGCCTGGACAACTTCGGCATCTTCTCCTGAGTGGGAAGCATAATAGCCGCCCATGATTCCCTGTAACTCGGGAAACTCGAACACCATCTGGCTGACCAAGTCGGCTTTGCATAATTCAGCGGCTCTTCTGGCTTGTGTTTCTTTTTGCGGACATACTTCACTCGCAAGAATTCCCGCAAGATCGGTGACTCGACTTACTTTTTCAAAAACCGTTCCCAGCTTTTTCTGGAATACCACACCTTTTAAAGGCTCAACAAAATCTTCGAGTTTTTTCTTTCGATCTTCATCGTAAAAAAAGCGAGCATCTTCAAGTCGCGCACGCAAAACACGTTCATTCCCTTTTTGTATCTCATTCCGTTCCGATGCCGGCATATTACTGACAGTAATGAAACAAGGGAGAAGCTTCTCTTCCTTATCCCAGACGGGAAAATATTTCTGGTGGTATTTCATTGTTATCACCAGTAGCTCTTGCGGTAACACTAAAAAACCGGAATCAAAATCCCCTTTAATTGCTACCGGAAATTCAACAAGAAAATTTACGAGATCCAGCAATTCTTCGTCTTCTTTAATATGACCTCCGGCTTTTTCGGCTAACTGCTGAACTTGCTCCAAAATGGTTTTTTTTCTGATGCCCGGATCAACGACTAAAAAATGCTTTTCACATTCCACTAAATACGATTCAAGGTCTTTGACCCGAAATTTTTCAGGATTCAGAAAACGATGCCCCTGCGAAATATCATCGTTCGCAACGCCATCGAATTCAAACTGCAGGGCCTGCCCCTCAAACAAGGCAGTAACCCAATGCAAGGGTCGGGCAAAGGGACGGGATTTATTTTGCCAGCGCATTTTTTTCGGAAATGGGATATCGTTGATCAATTGCGGCAGGTAATCATTTAATAAAGACGAGGTGGCTCGACCTTTATTTTCAACTCGAGCACAAATTACTTCTCCTTTAGGGGTTTGTTTGCGAGTCAGGTCAGAAACATCAATTCCCTTGCCTCGAGCAAAGCCTGTTGCCGCTTTAGTGGGTTGGCCTTGTTCATCATAAGCCACTGAAATTCCCGGCCCAAGAAACTCATCCACAGAATCGTTCTGCATGGCCATCACCCCTTTTACCGAGACTATCAGTCGCCTTGGAGTCCCCATTGTTTTGGGAACTTTTGCATCAATTCGGTTTTTAGAAAAAAAAGAGGCTAGTTCTTTGTGCATATAGTCCAACGCGAGTTGAACATACCCGGAAGGAAGCTCTTCGGAACCAATTTCTAAAAAAAATTCAGCCATATAATAAGGTGTCTTTAAAACCAGAGTTTCCTGAAAACAAATGAGATAAGAGCAAAAACGAGTATTATCGATCAAAAAAATTTAAAGTCAACCTACAGAATTCTGTCACGAAATACAAATAGCGATAATCATAATATGATATATTCTCTGTCTTACTCCATAATTTTGCCCTGTCTGGAACTTCCTTTGTTTTAGCTATGATACGGATACTGAAATGACAATAATCATTATAGTCATTGCAGCCATCGCTATTGTCTCAGACCTGATTTCAAGGATGTCTAAAAAGGCTCTTCTGAATCACCCAGTTCAGAATCGAGAGGGCCTAAGTTACGTAATCCCAATCATGCAAAAAAGGCGCAAACATTAGTAGAAAAGGCAATCAAGATGTCTCCGAAAATGGGTGTTGGGGATGTCAAACTCTATCTACCTCCTCCTGAG
>CALJGH010000044.1 GCA_938073925.1 uncultured Nitrospinaceae bacterium | reverse complement strand
AGGAAAACATTCATTCGTAATAATGAATATTTTTCCTTATAACTGTGCGCATCTTATGGTTTCATCCTATCGGCACATTGGCTGTATCACTAAGCAAAATGATTCTGAAAAATTTGAAGTCAACCAATTGACTCATGAGTGTATCAAAATTTTGAGGGCCGTCAGTGACCCAGATGGTTTCAATATAGGTTATAACATTGGCAAAGCAGCGGGAGCGGGCTACGACGAACACATTCATTGCCACATTGTCCCGCGCTGGTCAGGAGACACCAATTTTATGCCAGTACTTGGCGAGGTTAAAGTTCATCCCGAACACCTACGGTCCACCTACGAAAAACTAAAGCCTCATTTTAAAAACCTGAATTTGTAATTAAATAGAATGGTCGTTTCTGCAAAAAGTCAACGAGTCAAGCAGGAGGAAACTCCTATGATGCAACAATATCACGGGATCAAAAAAGACCATCCCGACTCCATCCTGTTTTTTCGGATGGGTGACTTCTATGAAATGTTTAACGAGGATGCGAAAATAGCATCCCAAATTTTGCAAATAACGCTCACCTCGAGAAATAAAAACCAGACCAATCCAGTTCTCATGTGCGGTATTCCGCATCATTCATCCAATCTCTATATTACAAAACTTTTAAAAGCTGGAAAAAAAGTAGCTCTTTGTGAACAAACTGAGGACCCCAAGTTCGCCAAAGGTTTGGTCAAGCGGGAAGTGGTTCGAATCATAACTCCCGGAACCGTTTTGGATGATCATATGCTCGATCCAAAATCCGATCAGCTTATCGTTTCCATTTTTATTTCCAAGACTGAAGTTGGATTAGCAGCTCTGGATGTGTCCACCGGAGCTTTTAAGATAACTCAGTTCAATGATGATAAGACAGGTTCACCCTTGGCAGATGAATTACTGAAGCTAGCCCCCAAAGAAATTCTCATCCCAGAAACCTTAATGGATCAACCCAAGCCCTGGTTACCTGTAGGAGACCCCTTTCTCCATAGCTGGGAAGACTGGACTTACTCCCATAGTGAAGCCGTTAGAAACCTCTTAAGTCACTTTAAAACTCAGTCTCTGGAAGGGTTTGGGTGTGAAAATATGAATCATGGCATATCGGCTGCGGGGGCATTGATCCACTACCTTCATGAAACACAAAAATCGGCTCTGGAGCATATAAATTCTATCAGCCCTTTTTATACTCATGATTATATGGCATTGGATCAATCCACAGTAACCAGTCTAGAACTGATTCAATCCAGCGAAGGAACACGAAAAAACTCTTTACTAAACTTAATAGATGAATCCTGCACACCGATGGGCGCCCGACGGATTCGCGAATGGATCATTAAACCTCTTATCGACTCCGAAAAAATAAAAGCGCGCCTCGAAATCGTATCCATATTTAAATCTCTACCGTTAAATAGACAAGAAACTCGCGATCTATTAAAAAAGATATTTGATTTGGAAAGATTATTGGGGAAGATCACACTTTCTGTTTGCAATGCAAGAGATTTAGTCTCCCTCAAATATTCTATAGGCACTTTCCCCGATCTTTATAAAGCTTTGGAGAAATGTGAGCCTCACCGACTTTCCGCCTATCTCGAAAGGTGGGACAATCTAGGGGAATTATACGATCTAATCGAAAAAAAAATTATTGACGATCCCCCCTTGAGCCTTAAAGAAGGAAATTTAATCAAGCAAGGTTGCGATGCTGAACTCGACCGACTCAAAGATATCTCCCGAAAAGGAAAAAGTTGGATCGCTTCTCTCGAGACTGAAGAAAAAGAAAGAACGGGTATTCCCGTCTTAAAAATTGGCTTCAATAAAATCTACGGATATTATATCGAGGTCACCAAAAAACACGCGGATCGCGTTCCAAAAGAATACATTCGCAAACAATCTCTGGTAAATGCCGAAAGATTTATCTCTCCCAAACTAAAAGAATATGAAGAGGAAGTAACGCAGGCAGAAGAAAAAATGGTGGAACTAGAGCAAAACCTGTTTGAAGAGGTTCGCCATAAAGTTTCATCTGCTGGACAGCAAATTCAGAAAATGGCGAGCATTATAAGTGAAGTCGATGCCTTGATCTCCTTTGCAGAAATCGCGCACCGAAATAATTATTGTCACCCAGAAATCCTTAAAGATCCTGTCCTGGATATTAAAAATGGTAGACATCCATTGATCGAACAGATCGATCCTGGCAACCGGTTCATCCCCAATGACACCTGTTTGGATACTCACGATCAGCAAATTATGATCATTACGGGACCAAATATGGCAGGCAAATCCACCTACCTCAGACAAGTCGCATTGATCTGCCTGATGGCGCAAATAGGCAGTTTTGTTCCTGCCGAGCAAGTCCGTATGGGAATCACCGATCGCATCTACTCACGTGTGGGAGCACAGGATCATTTGTTAAAAGGTCAATCGACTTTCATGGTCGAAATGAATGAAACCGCAAATATCCTCAATAACGCCACTTCACAGAGCCTGATTATTCTCGATGAAATTGGCAGGGGAACAAGCACCTTTGATGGCATTAGCATTGCCTGGTCAATTGTTGAATATTTGCATGGGACAGACCAAGAAGGAGGACCTAAGACATTGTTCGCAACCCATTACCATGAATTGACAGATTTATCGCGAGTTCTCCCGGGTGTCAAAAATTTTAATATCCAAGTCAAAGAATGGAATGATGAAATAATTTTTCTCAGAAAAATTATTTCTGGTGGAGCAGATAAAAGCTATGGTATTCAAGTGGCACGACTGGCCGGATTGCCCAAACAAGTTCTCGATCGAGCCAATGAGGTCCTTTTTAATCTGGAGCAAAGTGAATTTGATGAAGTTGGTGTTCCAAAAATTTCAAGGTCGGATAAAAAGGACAGCGTATCTTCATCTGGGCAATTAGGATTATTTCCTGAACCTGAAAACCCATTAATCCAGAAAATACGCCAAATAGATCCTAACGAGATGTCTCCTAAACAGGCACTGGATACTCTTTTCGAGTTAGCTAAATTTATGAAGGAAAACCATAAATGAAAATTCTGGTAACAGGGGGTGCCGGTTTCATAGGTTCGCATATTGTGAACGCTTATATTGATGGGGGGCATGATGTTATTGTCATCGATAACCTGTCATCCGGGGAAATGAAATTGGTAAACCCCAAGGCTAAATTTTACCATCTGGATATTCATTCACCCGAAGTGAAAACTATACTCGAAAAAGAGAAAATCACAGTCATTAATCACCACGCGGCTCAAATTTCTGTTTCAGCATCAGTTTCTGATCCTCTATTTGACGCTAACTCCAATATTATTGGCACTTTACAACTCCTACAAAAGGCTGTAACATTAAATGTTGAAAAATTTATATTCGCTTCAACGGGAGGAGCAAT
This sequence comes from uncultured Nitrospinaceae bacterium, assembly GCA_938073925.1. GTDB lineage: Bacteria > Nitrospinota > Nitrospinia > Nitrospinales > VA-1 > UBA8687. The sequence continues at coordinate 2,112 of CALJGH010000044.1, read as the reverse complement.
GTATGGCGAGCAAAAAACCTTTCCCGCAAGCGAAGAGCATCCATGCCAGCCTTTGAGTCCCTACGCGATATCAAAGTTTTGCGCGGAAAAGTACATTAATTATTTTGGCACGCAGCATGGCCTGAACACGACCGTATTACGTTATAGCAACGTATATGGGCCGCACCAGAATCCACATGGAGAAGCAGGTGTGGTGGCAATTTTTTGCGAACGTTTACTGAAAAGCCAACAGCCAATTATTAATGGTGATGGAGAACAAACACGAGATTTTGTATATGTTCAGGATATTGTTAAGGCCAATATAATTGCATTAAACCTGGAATGTACCGGAATGTTTAATGTAGGTACAGGAAAAGAAACCAGCGTTAATTTTTTAACCCAATGTCTTGTAAAAGCTTCAGTAATAGCCACTTCGATTGAGTATGGCCCCGCTAGAAAAGGCGAGCAGAAAAGAAGTGTAATTGACAGCGGGAAACTGCTGAAAAGGTTTGGCTGGAAACCTGGTGTTTCCGTAGAGGAAGGACTTCTTGAGACATTTAATTATTTCAAAAATCAAACGACTTAGTCCTGCTTTCATTCTAGGTTTTTTGCTGTTCGTTCTGGCTCCCAGCCCTTCTGCATTTGCCGAATCTCCGAATATTGTAAATATTGGTGTCGCCACAAAAGGAAATTATGTGGTGATGAACGCCCGCCTGATTGATGGATTTACGGAAAAAATTTTAGAAGCCATTGAAAGCGGTGTACCAATGGGGTTTACCTTTAAAATAGAACTGCGGAAAGAAAATACAGCATGGGTTGACAGTCTGGTCAGTTCAAACACCATCAGACACAAAATTCAATTCGATCCCCTAAAAAAAGCCTACCGGTTTTCAGAGGTGGGTAAAAATGTCCGCAGAAAAGTGATGACTCATAAAATTTCACGATACCAAAAGCTTATGCTGACTTTGAAAGATATTCCCATTGCACCTATATTTCGTTTGAATCCTGATGAGAAATACTATGTACGTGTTAAGGCAGACTTGGAAACGGACCGCTTTTGGTTCCCCTTTAATTACATTTTCTTTTTTGTCCCCTTCAGCGACTTCGAGACTTCCTGGGCTCAAACCTCACCTTTATCTATTGACCCGGAATTAGAGCTTTCAAAGCAAGCCGCAGACAAGAAGTCGAGAACAAGAGAAGGAAAGGTATCTAGAGATGTCATCCGATCTTTTAACAAGTAGTCTTCCACCCTATACACCCCCAGAAGAAAAACATTTAAGGCAGAAACGCAAACGTACCACCTATACCATTTTTGGTGTAATCGTAGCTTTAATTGCTTCAACACTTGTCGAGAATTATTTTCTGGAAGCTAAGGCAAACGCATCCATCGCAAACAATATTCTCGTTCTTGCCGTATTCAATATCATTATAATCCTACTATTTGTCCTGATCATATTGATAATACGGAACCTGCTAAAAGTATATAACGAACGAAAAAGCAAAATAATCGGTTCGAAGTTCCAGACCAAATTGATAATTGCTTTTTTAATTCTAGCACTAGTTCCATCCATTCTATTATTTATGGTTGCCAGTAAGTTGTTCACGTTCAGCATAGGAAACTGGTTCAACTTAAGGACAGAGCAAACTCTGCAATACTCCATGGATATCGCTCGGGATTATTACTCGGAATTAGAAGGCCGAGCCCATTCAAAAACAAAAAATCTTGAGCATTTCATAAAAAGCGAAAAGCTTTACCTGAAAGTAAATCGCAAGCGCTTACAAACTCTAATTCAAGAGAAAGTTGCGGAATATGATTTAGCGGGGATAATACTTTATGACAACAACTTAAAAAAAATAGTCTCAAAAATTGACTCCACCCTCCTTTCCCCCGCCACTGAGTTTAATTATGGCGACTTAATCCAAAAAAGCATAGATGGTGAAGGTGTAACGGAAATTCAAATGACTCAAGGTAAAAACCTTATGGTCGTGGTCGCCCCTCTTACCGAAATTGTTAATAAGGAGATTTCCATCTGGGGTTATATCCTGACTTTAAATCCGGCTCATAAAAATTCGTTGAGCAAAATAGAAACTATTAAGTCTACTTATCAGGATTACAAGCAACAAAGTTTTCTA
>CALJGH010000043.1 GCA_938073925.1 uncultured Nitrospinaceae bacterium | reverse complement strand
GATCTCTCCAGCTTTTAAAATAATGGGTAAATTAATAAGAAAACAAGTTTAGCTTCCCCACATTTCAAAATCAAATATTTTGATTTTTTGGGAACGAAACTGCCACTTACCCTTAACAGAGCAATTATTTTGTGTTAGTCTGCTAACGCCTTTTTTGAAAAAGTTCCGCTTGAATTTTTCTTCCGTCTTTTACCCTGCAACTTTGTAACCCATCCTTCAATGAAAAAAAAAATAACACTCAACAAGCTAGCTGAAGAAATGATTAGCGAATCACGGCACCCATTTACCGTTAATGACTTCGCGAAAAACCTGGAAAGCCGCTGGCAAAAACAGATTTCAGAATCCACTTTGAAAAAGGTGAAAAAGATATTGCTCAATCACCATTTCTTGATTGGAATAAAAGAAGATGATTTTATTCCCTTCCGCGCTGTGATTGAAAAAGTCAGCCATATTTCTCTTTCTTTGCAATTGGGGACATGGGAATTGAAACAGGGAATACTGATTCCTGGACACCGCCTCATGCCATTTAATCTGACGGATCGAAAGGAACAAGATCTGATTTTTATCGATCCCGACGGAAATGAAATTCCCAAATTAAAACAAACTTTTTTTATTCAAGATGTAGCTTCGTTTTACCAGTACTGCGGAAATTTTCCGGAAGAAATTAAGGTCAACGAAAAAGTTCCGGGAAAAAGCTGCATGACCGTTACAGCTTGGGATATGAATAATTGCTATAAGAAATTTGACAGTAAACCGGGGGACTCCCTTTTAATTGATCTTGTTGATTATGAAAAAGGTGTTTTCCAGGTGCGGCCCTTATCTTCAAAACAGTTTCGCTCTGACCGTTTGCGCAGACGCGCCCTTTACCTTGCCCTTGCCACACAGATGGACCCGTTGTCGCAAGATGAAAAATTCTGTTCTATAGGACTTGAAAAACAATTATTGCGAGTTCTTTTTGCAATGGACCCGAAATTTTTAAACGATGTTGATATTTTTTCAGTCACAGATTTTATCGAGTCATTACAAGAATGGACGGTGGTAGGTTGTGAAGCTGGAGGTGTTCAAATGCTACCCGCCTGGAAATCAGAATCGGGACCTTTTGTGCGAGCCAGCTCGCGCCGCGTTATCAAAGGAAAGCTAGGAACTCTCAATGAAATCTTTCAGGATATTGAGCTTTCTTTCGATGCGCAGGAGTTCAAATCTATTCTCTATACGGTGATGGCCTCAGATAAATATAAGCTGGAAACGGTTTTTTTTCTTTTGTTTGGTGGGCAGGGAGAATTGTTTAAGGATAAAAAACAACATGAGGTGTTTTATGGCAACCTGCGAGAGATGTTGTTCAAAATTTGTGAAGACCTTAAGACCAAAGAATCTCTTCTTATCAGCGGACTGCGGGAGCAATGCGTGGATATTAAAATGAGTCTGGTTGGTATGTTGAGGTTTCTGGAAGATCAGGAAGTCGGACTCGAAGATTTACCAGCCGAAATATTAAATCAGATTGTCGAGCTCGACCAATTTTGCAACGATGCCTTGTGTTATTTTTCCATAAGGAATGAACCGCCAGAGTTGAAGTTCATCCGTGACTTGAGAGTGGCCCTTAAAATCGTAGAGCCACAACTTGCTCTGCTTGAAGAAGAAATATATTCCCAGATCGCAATTTATTGAATCGCTCCCTTCAAACCGTGGCCGGATGCCTGCTCGATGTACACCTGAGCTCGGTCGCCGGGTTTGTATAGACCCTCTCCGCCTGATGCGTTCACCCGCCAGTATTGTGGGTTCCTGCCTTTAAAGGAGTAACCGGGTTTGCCGGAGTTGCCCTCAATCAGTATTTCTATAGTTTTCCCTTTATACAAGCTACTCTTCTCTTCTGTCAGTCGATTTTGTAGTTGAATTATCTCCTGAAGTCTTTGCTTCTTTACATCTTCGGGAACAGAGTCTTCAAATTCATTTGCGGGAGTTCCCGGTCTTGGGCTATAGGAAAACATGAAACTACTGCTATAGCCGACTCGATCCATGACTTTCAAAGTATCTTGAAACTGAGCATCGGTTTCACCGGGGAAACCAACAATAACATCTGTCGTCAAAGAAACATCGGGAACTTCAGATTTTAATTCATCAATCAACTCCAGATACTTTTCTACAGTGTGATCTCGACGCATCGATTTTAGAATTTCGTTGTTGCCGCTTTGAATGGGAAGGTGAAGATGGTTCATTAAAACATCAAGGTCGCGATACGCACGAATGGTTTCGCGGGTGAAGTCATTCGGGTGGCTGGTTGTGAATCGCAATCTTTCCAATCCAGGTATCTCTGCGATTCCGTATAAAAGCTCATGAAAAGGGATGGGATTGTTCAGGCCATGTTTGCCATAAGAGTTAACGTTTTGCCCAAGAAGAATAATTTCTTTAGCTCCTTGCTTAATCAGATGACGTATTTCCTGATAAAGCTCTTCGGGTTCGCGCGATTTTTCCCGTCCGCGGGTGAAGGGAACAATGCAGAAAGTGCAAAACTT
>CALJGH010000042.1 GCA_938073925.1 uncultured Nitrospinaceae bacterium | reverse complement strand
GAGAAAATACTTGACCTGGCAAAGGAAAAGGCTGCTATTGATGATCAAGAAAAACGAATGAATAATATATCATCCAAACTGAGCATTCAGGAAATCGAATTGCGCGCTCGATTCAAAGAGGTTCAAGATGCCAAAGAAGAGATCTCACAAATTAACAAGATAAGAGGAGAGTTGGGGCAGGTTAGCTCCAATTTTGAGGAGAAAGTTGAGGCGCTCAATAAAGATTCCATGCAAGTAGAGAAAACGGAGAAAAAGCTTCGGGCATTGGATGAATTAATGAAGAATTTAAGTGATCGGCAGATAGGTCTAGACGAAAAGAATGAGTCAATGTTGGCAGTTGAAAAGAAAATGGATCACCTGAATAACATTCTTGCAAAAACGGAAGCACGTATTGTAAATGTTTCCAGCGGTGAAGAAAAGGTTAAGGAAACTCAACAAGCTCTCGGCCAGCTTGAGCTTGTTATTAAACGAACAAATGAAGAAAAAGCTCGGATTGATAGTGAACGAGAAAACCTTGATAGCTTGAATATTAATATAGAAAAACTGACTACTGTTACAGAAGATGCGGAAGCAAAAATTGATACTCTGAACAGCAAGGTCAATATGCTAGATGAAGTTGATAGGAGATTGAGCATGCTAAGCCTTCTTGCCGAAGATGTTAACGTAAAAGTGCAAAACCTCAAAAAAGAAGAAGCAGTAATTAATAAAGCGGGCGAGCAAATTACAGAGTTGAAGTTTTTGTTAGGTGAAGTGGAAAATAAAAGAAACAATCCCAATTGATCTGAAAGATTTTGTATCTTTGGTTATTTTAAGTTTCCTTCCAAATTCCTATATAAATAGTCCCCCATATTTAAAAGTGCAGGAAACGCGGCAAATTAATAATTAATTTTTTTTCTTTGTGAGTAAGGACTTATTGATGTCAGAAAAAATTCTTGGTGTTATTGGCGGTAGTGGCTTATATCAAATGAAAGGCTTGGACATCACCGACAGGCAAGCTTTCGAGACACCTTATGGTTCGCCTTCTGATGAAATTATTATTGGAAGTTTGCGTGGAACAAAAATAGCGTTTTTGCCTCGTCATGGTGTGGGTCACTTTATTACACCCTCGGAGATCAATTTTCGCGCTAATATTTTTGCAATGAAAAAAATTGGTGTAAATAAAATCATATCCGTAAGCGCGGTCGGAAGCATGAAAGAAAAGTATCCTCCCGGTCACTTTGTCGTGCCTGACCAATTCATAGACTATACTACTCAACGTATCAGTACATTTTTTACCACGGGTATGGTGGGCCATGTGAGCTTGGCTGATCCGATTTGTGGAGCGACGGCTGATGTCCTTTTTGATGCTGCTGAGAAAGCCGGTGCCAACGTTCATAAGGGGGGCACGTATATTTGTATTGAAGGACCTCAGTTTTCAACCCGAGCAGAATCCCTTGTTTATCGGCAGTGGGGGGTTGATGTGATAGGCATGACAAATGTTACAGAAGCAAAGCTTGCTCGTGAGGCAGGCCTATGCTATTCAACTCTTGCTTTAGTGACAGACTTTGATTGCTGGCACGTGGAAGAGGAACCGGTGACTTTGGAGGCGGTTTTGGAAATCATGCATCAGAATGTTGAAAAGGCGCAGCAGGTTATTAATGAATTAGTTCCATTGTTGGAAAAAGTAGGTTCTTGTTGTTGTGCTGATGCTGCCAAACAAGCGGTTGTGACCGATCCTAAAAAAATCCCAGAAAAACTTAAAAATGACCTTTCAATTCTTTTTGGCTGAATAAAATGAAAAAAGAAATCTCAAGCCAGCTTTATGCGAAGGCTCAAAAAGTAATGCCAGGCGGAGTGAATAGTCCGGTCCGGGCTTTTAATGCTGTGGGTGGTGAGCCACTATTTATAAAGAGTGCGAAGGGTTGCACAATTACAGATGTGGATGGCAATGAGTTTATTGATTATGTTTCTTCATGGGGGCCCTTAATTTTTGGCCACGCGCATCCGTGTATTGTCGAAGCCATAACCCGCCAGGCAGAATTGGGTACCAGTTATGGTGCCTCTACAGAATTGGAAATCGAGCTCGCCGAAAAGGTGGTGAATGCAGTTCCCTCCATTGATGTTGTGCGTATGGTGAATTCGGGAACAGAAGCGGTGATGAGTGCATTGAGGTTGGCACGAGGTATTACCGGGCGCGATAAAATTGTCAAGTTCGAAGGATGCTACCACGGCCATAGTGATAGTCTTTTAGTTAAAGCGGGTTCAGGGTTAGCATCACTGGGAACTCCAGAATGCCCTGGAATTGTTTCAGGTCTTGCCGAGAAAACATTGAACCTGCCTTTCAATGATACCGAACGGGTGAGGCAATTATTCGCAAAAGAGGGAAATGAGATCGCAGCTTTGATCGTAGAACCTGTTGCCGGAAACATGGGAGTGATTCCCCCTGCACCCGGTTTTCTTGAAATACTTCGAGAAGAAACAAAAAAGGCAGGTTCGCTGTTGATTTTTGATGAAGTGATGACGGGTTTCAGAGTTTCTCTGGGGGGCGCACAAAATCTTTTTGGAGTTACTCCTGATATCACTTGTCTGGGGAAAATCATTGGGGGTGGGCTACCGGTGGGTGCATATGGTGGAAGTAAGGAAGTGATGGACCATATATCTCCGGTGGGTTCGGTTTATCAGGCGGGGACGTTGTCGGGCAATCCTCTTGCTATGGCAGCAGGGAATGTCATGCTAGATTTACTATCAGAGCCAAGAGTTTATGATTTGCTTGAAAAGAAGTCGAAGAAACTTTGTGACGGATTGCAAAAAAATGTTCATGAATTAGAAATATCTGCCCAATTTACTCGAGTGGGTTCTATGTTTTCTATGTTCTTTACAGATCAGATAATTAAAAACTTCGATTCGGTTAAAACCTGTGATACGGAATTTTTTAAACGATATTTTAACGCATTATTAGAAGAGGGTGTTTATATTGCTCCTTCGCAGTTCGAAGTGGGTTTTATGTCTGCAATTCATTCAGATGAAGAGATTGACCAAACTATTGCAGTAAGCCTTAAAGCATTAAAAATAGCGAGTAGTTAAACTAGAGAGAAAGATCATGAGTGAAATTATTGGTGTGCATGCTCGGCAGATTTTAGATTCGCGTGGCAACCCAACTCTGGAAGTAGATGTTATGCTGGAAAGCGGAGCTAAGGGAAGAGCTGCCGTTCCCTCCGGTGCTTCAACGGGTTCTCGCGAAGCGGTTGAATTGCGTGATGGCAATGTAAAAGTTTATATGGGCAAAGGCGTACAAAAAGCTGTAAAAAATGTGAATAGTAAGATCGCCGCAGAAATTGTTGGTATTGAGGTGACGGAGCAGGTATTGATCGATCGCTTGATGATAGAAATGGATGGTAGTCCTAATAAAAGCAAGCTTGGGGCCAATTCTATTCTGGGTGTTTCTCTGGCGGTGGCTCATGCAGCAGCAGACGATCTTGACTTGCCTTTGTTCCAATACATTGGTGGTAGTAATGCTAAAGAGTTACCAATGCCGATGATGAATGTTCTAAATGGTGGTGCGCATGCGGATAATAATGTCGATATTCAGGAATTTATGATTGTCCCCGTTGGTGCTAAAAATTTCTCCTCTGCTTTACAAATGGGGGTGGAAGTATTTCACCATTTGAAAGGGGTGCTGAAAAAAGGCGGATTCAATACGGCTGTGGGTGATGAAGGTGGCTTTGCTCCGGATTTGGAGTCGAACGAGCAGGCGATTGAAGTTCTGATCAAGGCAGTCAAAAGTGCAGGTTATAAAATCGAAAAGGATATCCTTATCGCTTTAGATGTTGCGGCCAGTGAAATTTATTCAAAGAACAAATATACGCTTGCCGCAGAGAACAATGTCAAACTGTCATCCTCGCAGATGGTCGATTATCTATCTGGCCTTACGGCTAAGTTTCCAATCATAAGTATCGAGGACGGATTGGCCGAAAACGACTGGACGGGATGGAAGCAGTTGACCGAAAAAATCGGAGACCAAGTTCAGATTGTTGGCGATGATCTTTTCGTGACCAACACCCAAATTTTAGAAAAAGGTATAGCAAAAGATATTGGCAATTCCATCCTCATCAAGGTCAACCAAATTGGAACGCTTACTGAAACTTTGGATGCCGTGGAGATGGCCAAGCGCGCAGGTTATACGGCGGTAATATCTCACCGTTCTGGTGAAACCGAGGATACAAGTATTGCTGATATCTCGGTTGCCGTGAATGCGGGACAAATAAAAACTGGTTCCTTATGCAGGACGGATCGAATTGCAAAATATAATCAGCTCCTAAGAATCGAAGAAATTCTTGGGGACACAGCCATATATCGAGGAAGAGACGTTTTTTACAACCTTTAGGTCATTGCTCGTGAATATTAATTCAAATTATCAAAAAACAATCTTACTCAGTCTTGGTTTTTTCATGCTGTTGATAATAATGGCTGTTTTTCATGAAAATGGCATTTTGAATGCTTACCGTTTTGAGCAGGAACAGGTAAAGATGAAAGAAGGAAACGAAGGATTAAAGCAGCAGAATGATTTATTGCGCCAAGAAATCACAGCTCTGAAATCAGACCCATACGCTATTGAAAAGATTGCTCGGGAAAAGTTGAATCTCGCCAAAACGGGCGATCTGATTTACCGTATTGTCTCAACGCAAAGCAAACTCCCGCCAATAAAATAGTTTCGGAGAAATAAATATTTTTCTCCAGTTTTCCCTGGTATCCAAATTTTTT
>CALJGH010000041.1 GCA_938073925.1 uncultured Nitrospinaceae bacterium | reverse complement strand
TGCGTAAATTTTTTTTTATTTTTTTTTAATCTCTCTTCAATTCTTATGTGTGAAAAACCGCGTATTTTCGGGTCGAAAGACTGTATTATTAGTTTGGGGGTAAATCTCGGCGGGTTTTGCTGTGCTTAGAATCCCGTTTATTTTATTTTAAATTTTTTTTGGTTTTTTTGTGAAACTTTCCGTTGATGTGGTGAGAATTAATCTTTTTGATAATTTTTCAAATTTAATTCATGCTAGCAGTCCGCGATATTTTAAAAATACTTCGGATGAAATAGAACAATATGATTTTGTGGGAAGGGATAGTTCTGAAAAAAAAACGGAGCACCTGATTCGATTTATGGAGACGGTTAAGATAAAAAATAAACCGCCTTTTTTAATAAATCAGATCCATAGTGACGAAATATTTATATTAAAAGATGAATCTCAAACCCGCGAGCAGGTTTCTAAAATAAAAGCAGATGCGATAATCACTCACCTTAGTGAAATACCTATTGGAATTTTTACGGCAGATTGCATCCCTGTTCTTTTGTATGATCCGAAGTTGCATGTGGCGGCGGCGATCCATGCCGGTCGAGAGGGCACTCTTCAGGGTATTGTAAATAAGTCCATTAGTGCAATGAAGCAGGAATATGGCTGTAAGCCGCAAGATTTGGTTGCGGGTCTGGGGCTGGGGATCGGGGGTTGCTGTTATGAAATCGATGAAAAATGTTTGAGTTCTTTTGAAAATAAAATCCCTTTTCAGCCGCCTTTTGTAAAGTCAAAGGAGAATGGGAAATTTTTGCTCGACTTGTTTGCAGTGAATGCTCAGCAGGGAATAGATGCAGGGTTATTGCCCGAAAATATATTGCGTAGTGAAGAATGTACTTTTTGCTCGCCGATGAACTATTTTTCTTACCGTAGAGAAGGTAAAACAGGAAGAATTTTAACCTTCATCATGTTGCAACCCAGATGACTCCTTAATGTGGGATTGAAAAAATACTCTTCTTGGCTCTATACTTGATGTATTTCCAAATATTTATTAAAGACAATTTAAATAAACTAGGTTCTGCTTGATGAAAGAAGAAATAACTGACTTATCTTCTACACCGTATTTTCCAGTTGAATGGATACAGACGCAACCGCGCAAGGTCGAAGAAATTTTATCGGAACTGTCAATTGAAGAGCAAGCCAAGTGTGTGTTGAGCTTGCCGCCTGCTCTTCAGATCAAGCTATTGGTTCTTTGTGAAGATGCTGTGGAAGTTACCCAGTCGATTCCCGCAGAAGAAATTTATAATTTGGTAAAAGAAGTGGGCAAAGATGACTCTATGTTGGTTTTGTCAATAGTGTCTGCGGATCAGTTGCAATACATGTTCGATCTGGAGTGGTGGCAGGGAGATAAGTTTCAACCTGACCGAGCAATGGAGTGGTTGGAATTGCTGGATCAATGTGATGATCCACAAACCTTGGAATGGTTTGTGAGTGAAGATTTTGACCAGAAGGTGATGCTACTGCAATCTTCTATCAAAGTTTTCAAACAGGATGAAATGACAGATTCCTATGAAGGGGTTGAAGGACTGGAGCATTATTCTCCCGATGGTGTTTACGACATATTTTTTAAAGTAAAAGAAACAAAAGTCCTTCAGAAAATATTTCATTTGCTAGCTGAAAAAGATTTGCCCATTCTACATTCACTTTTAGAGGCAGTTATCTGGTATCCCTTGACCATCACCGTAGAAAAATCTTACCAATGGAGGTTGAGCAGAACAGCGGCAAAAGGCATTCCTGACTTCGAAGAGGCCATTGGGGTTTATAGTAGTCTGAACCCAGAGTCCTTAAAGCAAGAGGTGCCCACTTTGGATAACTTCCCCGGTGGTCGGTTCCGGTTTTCTCCACAATACCCGCTTGCGCAAGCAAGCCCTTCTCTTTTTTTCAGTCAATGTTTGCAAAACCTGGGTCCTGGTGACCGGCTGGATACAATTCGCTGGGAACTGGTTTGTCTGGCCAATAAAGTGTTGGTGGCAGATAAATGTGACCCATCGCATCAAGAAACCCGACAAAAGGCAATGCGGAAAGTGCTGGGGTATGTGAATATAGGATTAGAACTTGGGGCATCGGGCGACCCGCAAAAAGGCCCTGGCCTGTTACATCAGTTGTGGATGCAGTCGTTATTTCAAGTCGGCTTTGAACAACTCAAGCAGATTCGGTCGAAGGCAAGTTTGTTCCTGAAAGAAAACGGCGCTTATATAGAAAACTTCATTTCTTCAGGGGATAAAGAAAAACTAGGTGCGTTGGTTTTGCCTTTTCCGCAAGTTGCGAAAAAAGGGGAAGAGGGCACTCCTGTACTTTGGCGAGATTTGGAATCGCTGGATGACATTCGCGTTATAAATAAATTCCTCGATCGATGGGCCTTTTATATTCGACTCGCAAAACAAAGCCTGGGGTTAGATGAAAAAACATTGCAATCCAAGTGGGGTGGATTCGCTTTTCCTGACACTGGCAAGCTAGAGTTATTGACACTCTTCACAACGGCATTTGCCAGGCATACATTATTTAAAACTATGTCATGCCAGCCTCTTCCCGCTTCTGCAGCCAAAAGTTTTCTGGATATTGTCTTTTTACCCGGCATCTTTCGCGATGAAGGTAGGGTATGCGATAAAGACAAACTTTCATCTTTCGAGCAGGCTTTGTTAGATACTCCCATGGCCTGGACTGAGTTGGACAGGGAACTGCTCAGAGAATTGTTGATGCAGTGCGTTGCCAACCTGGAAGAACAGTTTGGTCAGCTAGATTTCTCCAAGCCCTTGCAATGGCAATTCACCCAAGGCCTACTGATAGCATAGGTCCAATAGGTCGCTGCCCATCAAGTGGTAGTATCTCGGCCGAAAGAAAAGAGAATTGCACGAAGAAGCCATTAAGCAGAGGCTCGTTCAATGGCTTCTTCAATAAGTCTGGCTGAGTGCTCTGCATCTTCCCAGCCCCCTAGCTCAACCCATTTTCCCGGCTCTAAATCTTTGTAGTGAGTAAAAAAATGAGAAATCTGATCCAATAAGATTTTAGGCAAATCGGAGTACTCTTTGACCTCTGAATAATAAGGGTTCAAAGCATCTACCGGAACAGTTAGAATTTTTTCATCTGCCCCCTCCTCATCTTTCATTTTTAGAACTCCGACAGGTCGGCAACGGACAATACAACCAGATAAAAATTCGACAGGAGAGGCCACTAGAATATCAACGGGGTCACCATCTTCAGAAAGCGTATGCGGTACAAACCCGTAATTACAGGGATAGCGCATTGAGGTATGCATAACCCGGTCTACAAACAATGCGCCGGATTTTTTATCCATTTCATATTTCACCGGCTCCCGACCAAAGGGTACCTCGATAATAACGTTAATGTCCCAAGGGGGTGCTTCACCTATAGGTATTTCATCTATAATCATGCAATTCACTTATTTTGTAAGGTGGAAA
>CALJGH010000040.1 GCA_938073925.1 uncultured Nitrospinaceae bacterium | reverse complement strand
CCTTGATTCTCAAGGCTTGCCCTATATAATCACAGAATTGGATTTTCGCTCATAAATAATCAAATTAAAATTTGTTCGTTGAGGTGCTCATGGTTTCATTTGTAAATGGTAATGGGTTGCGTGTTGGTTACGTGATCAAGTTTAAAGGGGATTTATATCGAGTAATGGCAGCAGAGCATCGCACGCCAGGAAAAGGAAAGGCGTCCATGCAAGCCAAACTGCGAAAGCTGAAAGATGGCTCACAGACTGAAATTAAATTCCGTTCGGATGAATCAGTGGAACGCGCGGAAATGGAACAAGTTGATATGGAGTATCTTTATGAAGATCCCTCTGGGTTTTGCTTTATGAATTGCGAAACTTATGAACAGATTTTTATGGATGATAAAATGATTGGCGATGGGAAAAAGTATTTGTTGCCGAATACCCGTGTCATTGTAGAATTCTGCGATGATGCCGCAATCGGGGTGTCCTTTCCCGAAATGGTTGAGTTAAAAGTGGTAGACACCGAGCCCGGTTTGAAGGGCGCGACCGCATCCGGATCAGGAAAACCTGCAACGTTGGAGACCGGCCTGGTGGTGACAGTGCCTCAGTTCATTAAGATAGGCGAGGCGGTAAGAGTTTCGACGACATCAGGCGAATATCTGGAACGGGTTAAATCTTGAGTTAGCAACCTGTTTGCTTTGAAAATTGGGTTTTACAGCGTTCCAGTTTATTTATCTCCTTATTATTATTTGACTTAACCCCTTCATTTAATTAAAGTAAGTCTTTGAATTGTTTAATTGAAAGTTAATCGTTCCTTGTCGGTGCCCGCCTTTGAAACCAGCCTTTCTGCAATGAGATACCGAGTATGATTCCTGAGCAACCATTAGGTATTATTGAACTGATAACGCAATCCAGCATGATGGCAAAAGGCGTGTTGCTGATCCTTTTGATTTTTTCCATTACATCGTGGGCCATTATGTTGAACAAGTTTTTTGTTTACCGGTCTGCAAGAAATGAAGATAGTAAATTCCTCGAAGTATTTTCAAAAACCGAAAATCTCACGCAAATATATAATTTCGCCAAAAAGTTGCGGCTGAGTCCACTAGCACGGTTATTTTTAACCGGTTATCGCGAACTATACCTGTTTCAGGAAATGGCTAAGGATAATAGAAAAAAACACGGTGAGGCACCTTTACCCTCGGGGGAGAAACTGACGGAGAGGGATATCAAGGGAATCTCACTTGCGCTGAATAAAGCAATCAATCGGGAAGTAGCGCGATTTTCTCGGCGATTGGAATTTCTGGCAACCACTGGCAGCACGACACCTTTTATTGGATTATTTGGTACGGTGTGGGGCATCATGCATTCCTTTAGATCGATTGGGGTTCAAGGGACGGCAAGTATAGGCGGTGTGGCACCAGGAATAGCAGAAGCCCTCATTGCTACTGCGGCAGGGTTGGTAGCCGCGATTCCGGCAGTTATCTTTTTCAATTACCTCAATAATAAAGTTTCCCTGCTTACTTCCACGATGGATGATTTTTGTCAGGACTTTGTATATTTAGCTGAAAAAAACTTTACGGCTATCTCCGGAAAAAGAAAAATCATTTGACCTTCCAGGGTAATAAAACTTGTTAATTCCTGAACAAAACTAATGTTAAAACAACGACGCCCCTTTTTAGCTGAAATCAATGTAACCCCATTTGTAGATGTTATGCTGGTGTTGCTCGTGATTTTTATGATTACGGCCCCCTTGATGCAGCACGGTATGGATGTTCAGTTGCCCAAAGAATCTATCGCTCCCATTCCCATTAAAGAAATCCCAACGGTGACTGTGAAAAGCAATAAAAAAATATTCTGGAAGCAGGAAGAGTTGGCAAACCTGATGGCGTTGAATCGGAAAGTGGAACAGTATGTTAGCAAAGATAAGAGTGCTGGCATTTATTTTCGGGCAGATAAAATGCTGGATTATGGATTCGTTATGCGTGTGATGGCAACGGTCAAACAAGCGGGGGTCGAAAATATTGGAATGGTGACCGAACCTTAAAAAATCATGAGAGCCCAGTTTTCCCAATCTATAGATTATAACCAGATGCTCGTGTTCTCCGTTTTTGGGCATCTACTCATACTCACCTTTGTCTTATTTTTTCCCAAGCCTCCTCTTGCAGTCAAAGACATAGTCCCGGCTTTTATGGTTAGTCTTGTGGAATCTCCTTCAGGTAACAAGTCAGCTGTTAAGAAAAAATCTGTCAGGAAAAGTAAAGCTCCAATTAAGAAAAGCGAACCCAAAATAAAAAAAACCGCAGCTAAGAAAAATGTTGTTAAGAAAAAAACGGCACCTATTAAAAAAACATCGCAACCCAATAAAATAATAGCCGCACTTGATAAGCTGGATAAAAAAGCCGCAGCTGTAGTTTCTGTTCCGACAAAAATAATGATTGAAGAGCTAGAACAATTGGCGTTGCTTGAGCGCCCTAAGAAACAAATTGCAAAGCCAAAAATAGAAAAACCTGTTTTGGAAGAAACCTTTCGTGACTTGGAGAAGTTGAAGGGCGAAAAGGTGGAGATCGAGAAAGATGTGTCGTCAACTCCCAAACTCGAAAGCCTGCTTGAAGGTTTTGAAGATATAAAGATGCAAGAGGTACTCGAACAGGAAAAAATCGAAAAGCCGGTAGGCGAAGAAAAAAACGCTGAGCCTGCTGTTAAGAAAAGGAATCTTTTAAAGGAGCTCGAAAAGCTGGCCAAGCTGGATTCTATAGTTCAAAAGGATGATGATGGTAAATCTGCAGATGTTGCAGTGGAAGAAGTAGAAAACAAAGCTTATGATTCTATTTTGGAAAAGTTTGAATCGCTTGCTGTAGAATCTTCAAGGGTGAAGGTTGAAGTTGGAATTGCCCGGCTTGGCAGGTCAAATTTTCAGAGTAAGTTGCGAGCTCCTCCTGATTCGCCGGAAAAAACCGATTCAAAGAGTGTGGATGAATCGTATGTTTTTTCTGATCGAGAAGGGACTCCTGGTGCGGATGTCCAATCTCTCTATGCCGGGATGGTTCAAGAAAGAATATATAGGAATTGGCGTGATCCGCTGGCGGAACGACATAGTAAAGAAGCCATTATTTCGTTCCATATTTTTCCAAAAGGAAATATTGATAAACCATTTATAAAGCAAAGCTCTGGGGTGGAGGCGTTGGATACCCTCGCCGTGCGTGCCGTTCTTGACTCGGTACCATTTCCTCATTTTCCGAAAGAGTTAAAGATGTCTAACCTTTTTTTAAGTATTTATTTTAAATATGTTCCTAAAGACGAGTAGAGAAGGCTATTTATCTGCATGGGTTTTTGTGATCCTTGTTTTTTTCTTTTGCGTAAAAGGAGAAGCCGAACCTCAAGTGAGGTTAGACATGGAAAAGGCAACCCAGAAAAAAGTTTCCTTGGCAATCACCGACTTTGTGTTTAAGGGCGGTGGGTCTGATGCTAAAGGGATGGGTAAAGAAGCAAAAAATATTCTAGAAAAAGATTTGCGTCTCTCAGAGCTATTTTCTCCCTTGAGAAAACCCGTTTTTGAAGAATTGGAAAGAATGGAGCAGTCTGGCTCTGAAGTGGATTATAGAAGTTGGAGGCAGGTGGGAGCGCAATGGGTTATTAAAACCGAATATGAAATGATATCCAAAGGACGAAGGCAGGTGTTTACTTTTCGTCTTTACGATGCTGTAAATAAAAGGTTCATGTTGGGCAAGCGTTACAAGGCATCGCCGCAACTGCTTCGCAAGGTGGTGCATCGGTTTGCAGATGAAGTGGTGTCGCAATTGACAGGAAAACGTGGCATTGCCGAAACCCAGGTGACCTTCCTGACGCAGGAAGGTGGTGGCAAGGAAGTGTATCTGATTGATTTTGACGGCTACAATTTGAGAAAATTGACCCGCGATAATACTGTTAATTTAAGCCCCGCCTGGTCGCCAGATGGGAAGTGGATTGTCTACACTTCTTATGCCGCTAATAACCACGATTTGGTTATGATCGACACTGCAGGTGAAAAACGCCAAACCCTGAATCGTTTGCCAGGTTTGAATGCGGCGCCAGCATGGTCTCCTGATATGCAAAAGATCGCATTGGTATTAAGCCGGGATCAGAATTCTGAAATTTATCTATTAAAGAAAAATAGACAACTACATCGATTAACGCGTCACTTTAATATCGATACATCGCCGACCTGGTCTCCTGATGGAAAAAAAATTGCGTTCACATCGGATCGTTCAGGAGCAGGTGCCCCGCAAATTTATATTATGGATGCTGAAAAAGGTGATAATGGGAAAGTGACTCGCATTTCATTTGGCTCCTCTTATAATGACAACCCCTCTTGGTCCCCCAATGGCGATAAAATCGCCTACACCTCGCGTGTGGGCAAGAAGTTTCAAATCAGCGTTTATGACTTTAATACACATAAAAGCCAGGTTGTGACAAAAGATGTAGGTAGCGCCGAACAACCGAGTTGGTCTCCTGATGGCCGGTTTATCGTTTATCGCAAACGGGTAAATGGAGGCTTTAATATTTTTATTAAGCGTTTGGGTGGTGACCGGGTACGTCAACTGACTTTCTCGGGAAAAAGCCATAGTCCCTCTTGGTCTCCTTATTTCAAATACTAAGCGTAGAAATGCCGAAAAAAAATGTTGTCAGGTGGAAAAGTTTCGGTTACTATTTATATATACCAAAAAAATGAGTATTAGCTTTAAAATCAAAACCTTTACAAATTCGCAGTTATGGAATAATTGTAAAATATCTATAATATTAGTTGTAATTTAAGCATAATTATATGATAATATCTGCTTACCAAGTTTTTATAAAAACAATAAATTCTGATGTTTAATTC
>CALJGH010000039.1 GCA_938073925.1 uncultured Nitrospinaceae bacterium | reverse complement strand
TGTCCTGAAACGTTTTGCAATTTTTGAGAGGTTATCGTTCCTTCTAACCCTATACGAAACTAGAGAATAGTTTTGTGGGGCTTCTGAGGTATAACTTGCAAAACTAACGGTTGGCTGTGATCTTCCTTTTGGCAGTTGCAGTACTTGCCCAACATATATTCTGTTTCGCCTACCAATATTATTGTAAGCCTTTATAGAACGGACGGTGCTACGAAATCGAAGCGCAACTCCAGAAAGAGTATCACCACGCCTTACGGTGTACCACTTTGATCGCAATTGTTTCGAATAAAGTGCTCTTCGCGGTATTTTGTCATAGCTAGTTTGAAGATTATTTAATTTGGATGAAGGTGCTTGAAAAACAAAACCCTTAGGAATTCGCTTCTCACCATTGAGAACAGGGCGTCTAAGTGAAGGATTTGCCTCGGAAATTTCGTCACGTGTCATACCAAAATAATCCATTGCGGTATTAACATGAATATAATTTGGCAAACGAATAGATACTCGCCGATGGGCTTTTTGGATTTTAAGGTTTGGGAAATATTTATCCTGATTTTTCACAACATGAAGAGCGGCAAGAAATTCTGCATAAAAGTTTCGTGATGCAAAACCAAAAGTACGGCTTTTATAATTCCCAACAATCTTCGAGATATCGCTACCATGACGCTTTTTCGCGCGCTTCATACCTTGAAGACCATGGTTATACGCTGTAATGGCTAAAGGCCATGAATTAATCTCCTGAAAATTCCTTTTTAACAACTTTGCTGCCGCATGCGTTGCGAGAATGGGATCTCTTCGTTCATCAACATCGTAACCAACTCTCATAAACAACCTGCCAGTACTGCGGGTGAATTGCCAAATCCCTGCGGCTCCTGCGCTGGAATAAGCACCTAGCTGAAAAGAGGACTCAACATGTGGAAGAACACTCAATTCTTCTGGCAAATTATTATTCTTCAATATTCGTAAAATTTCAGTCAGGTAAAGACCTGAACGTTCGACACCTGCCCTGAATCGGTCCTTTAAGCCTAGCTGTGCGCGTATTTGGCGAGACGCTTTGTAAAAATCTTTTTTCACCAATTTATAAATACGAAGATCTTCATCTTTTAAGGACGATTTGTTCTTCGTTTTATTTATGCGCCTTAATATCTGTTTGTACTTTTTCTTGACCTTTTCTAGTTTTCTCTCTCTGGAACGACGGGACAAAGTTTTATCACCAAGGTAGACAACTTCGTAGACAATCCCAAGATCACGCATATCGTGCACGACAGCATGTCGAGTCGTGTATTCGGAGTAAATCTTTTTCCAGAAATTTACTTGATCCGCAAGCTCAGGAGGTGTGGTGAAATGATATTCGCTTACAGTGTGGGTTTCATATGAAAAATTGGCATTAGCAACCGACAAACAAAATGGTGCCATAAACAAGGCGAGAGCCAATCCTACACTTCTAATCGTCTTGATCAAGTTATGACTTTCTATTCAAAAATTATAAAAAATAATCTGATAGCAGTTTCATTAAATAAAACAGCAAATACGCACCTAACAGCAGATAACATATTGTTTTCTAAAGATATCAGAGGCCCTGACTCAGGTCAAGGCGAATTCAGGTGAATTTTAGTCGTTTATACAAATGCTTTAGGTTTACTTTCACTTGGTCTGCTCAGAACTTGAGTAATTTTGGTTGAGCTGATAAACCCAGGCAAGAAGTTCTGCGACCACTTTATATAAAGATTCCGGCACTTCCTGCCCCACATCTATTTCCGAAAGCAAATGCAGCAGGTCTTTATCTTCACGTATTGGAATATTTTTTTCCTGTGCCATTTTTATAATATTTTCGGCCACCCACCCCTGCCCCTTTGCTGTAATTTTAGGAGCTGCGTTTTTCCCTTTTTTATATTGCAGAGAAACAGCTGATTTGGGTGTTAAAAGATTTTCTTTATTCATGTTTTAACACTCAAAAGAGAGGCGTTATGGCTTACAAGCAAATTAATTAAATTATCTTTTATGGGGGCTACCTCTTCCCGAGCGCAACATTCCACAGTTGTGGTCAGGTCTTTCTTTTCCATGCGTTGCTCAAATTCCGCTGAGTTATTGCGAATGAAATCGGCCACATCATCCTGCTCCACCTCCATTCTTAAAGCCAAACTTTCGGGTCCGACTTTAGCATTGATCTTTATATTTCCCAGAGCTGAAAGATTTAGAAAAAATGCCATATTATAAACTTCTTTATCACCTTTCTTTCCATCTTGCCCACCTTCCGAGTCTTCATGAATGAAGAGGTTTATTGTCTTTTCGCCTGAGCTGAGAGGATTGGGTATCTGCAATACTAGAGGCTGATTTTCCTGTGTGGCGACCCGCGAAGAAAGCTGGTTCAATTCAATGCTATCGATAGAAACCTTTACTCGTTGCTGGAAATCTGAAATCTGACGCCTCAGATTCTGTTCGGATAAATTTTTTATACTCTTCTCGGTTGCCTGAAGCAAATCAAGCAACTGTCCTTTTAAATCCATGGCAAGCTCTAGCTTCATTTCAGGATTTTCCTTTTGCGCCAGAAATTGTTTTACTTTGGCTTCATAGCGGACACCTGATTTTTCCACCTGCTCTTCAATTTCAACTTCATCCGGGGTAACTCCAAGCTTTGGAGTCAAAACCTGCAACGTCTCGCGCAGTTTCTCTAGAAGCTGTGGTTGTATTTTTAATTCTTTTAATACAGGAGAATCGAGAATATCTCGGGTCAACTCGCCAACCAATTTCCCTAAAGGTGTGCGCGAGGGCAAATAGGGTTTAATCAATTCAAGGTCCACGGTGCCTAGCTTCACCGACGAATCGAGAAAAACAGGTTTAAATCCACTCTCCGTTTTTTGAAATTGGATACGAATGGCAGTATTCGGTCGGTACAACTTGGCTTTTTCTGTTTTTACGAGAATCTCCTGATCTTCAAATTGAACCGACAAGGTATTTACATCAACAACACGGTTGACACTGACCTGCACGATTCTGTCAGGAGGAAGCTGCAACTCGCTGAATTTTTCAAACTTCAAAACCTCCGGTTTAATTTTACGCGAGAGGTTCGTTGTGTAGCCTTCTTCCTGAACCTTCTGTTGTGGGGGTGGAAACAACTTCAAAATAGGCTCAGGATTGACTTTTTCAACCCGCGCATAAATTTTTTGTCCCGGTTTAAACGCATATTCAGGTTTTACAGCGACTGAGTCATTCTGAGTTTTTAAACTTGGTAATTCCGCGATAAACTTTTGCCCGGCAATAGAAACTGTCTCCTTCCCTTTTGGTAATTCCGCGACAACCTTTTGCCCGGCAATAGAAACCGTCGCCTTCCCTTTAGGAAGAATCTTGATAATTTCTCCTTGCAAGAGCTTTCCTGTCTGCAACTGATTTTTCAAAGCTAAAGGAACAATTGGAGAGTCTTCCCTCGATAGTATCTTAATAATCTTATTTACAAAAGTTGCAAGCGGTAGATTTGGAATGTCCAAAGAAACACCTTCAATAAGAGTTGAAAAGACCAGAGCAGTGGTCAGGGAAAAGAGTTGGGACGTCGGGCTCTATATAAACTTATCGGCCGATAAAATCCGGGCCATTATGACTATTTAAATTATTTCTATTAAAAGAAGATTGTTCAAGAACGGAAGGTGTTTTTCAGACTAGAATGTTGATTTTTCCTCCATAATTCCCCTCTGGAGGTAAGATTTCTTCAGCCTCCAATGGTTCTTCTTCAGCATCTATTTTTCCCCTCAAAATTCGTACCCGCTTTTTTGCGCCTGTTTCAGGGTCAGTTTCTTCAATAAAATATGTATTTTCCGGGTCTTGGACTTCCGTAAGCTTCATTTCGTCT
>CALJGH010000038.1 GCA_938073925.1 uncultured Nitrospinaceae bacterium | reverse complement strand
TGCCCGCAAAAATATTGCCAATGACTTGGTAATTGAGTTGGTTATTTTGGTAATCGCCGTTTCCCTCAAGTGTGGGAAGAGAGATTTTTTCAGATTGATTGGGTTGGGCTAGGACCAGTTTGTTTAACTTAAAATTTAATTGACCTTTTAAGTTTTTAGGTAGGGCTTTTCCTGTCTCAGGAAGCGGACCTGATATATTAAATGCTCCTGAAACGTTACCAGATTCTGGATACCAGCTTTCTGATTTCGGCAAAAGAAGTCGAGTAATATCTAGCTCCGTCCAATTTATATCTGCTTTAATATTCTTTTGTGTTGTTGTTAAGGGCAGGTCTCCCTTTAGCCCAAACTGGCTTCCAAGTGCGGTGCCTTTTATGTCAGGGTGTAAGACCCCTTGAGACCACTTCCCGGTTCCTTCTAGAGGATTAATTTGTAGAGGATTTGCCCCCAGGTTTAAAATCACATTTTTTATATTGAAATTGAGTTGGCCGCTGGATTGCTGTTTTAAAGTTTTGGGTTTTTCAAGAGCGGCAAGAGGTGTCTGTATGTTTAAAGATATATCTTTAATTTGTAGTTCGGTTATTTTTTCCAGAGTTTTATCGACATTTTTTGAAAAAAAGGCGAGTACGGGTTTGATATCATTTAAATCAAAGGAGCTGGTTTCAAGATCAACAGATAGGTGAGCATTTTCTGTTGTCAGGTTTTCACCTTTTGCTTTTCCTTGGAGAGAAATTTCTCCAGTGTTTATTTTTAGAGAATCGACTAGAACATCCAATCGGTCTGATGATATTTGTTCGAGTTTTAGGCTAAGGTCGACCCGAACTAATAAACTTTGTTGATTACCAGGATGGATTAAGGTTATCTGGCCGTCTGATATTTTAAAATTTCGCAACGCGAGTTGAGATTTTTTTAATGCCTCCTGAGCCGATTTAAAAGGCGTTGCTAAGCTGGGTTTTGCATCTACAGGTTCCTTTTTACTTGTCACGGGTTTTTTCGCGGGAGAATCGGAAAGGTTTAGCGTGATCTGCGGACGGTCAAGAGTAGCATTGTTAATTTTGAACTCGCCGACTAGAAGAGGTACCCATTCTGCCAAAAGATGTAAATGGTCGACAGCATAGGTCTCTCCTTTTGGAGTAACCACTTTGACGTCGCTACATTTGAGTCCAAGACCGTGGGCAAAACCAAAACCAATGGATTCTATTTCAATTTTCATCCCACTTTTAGCGGAAATTTTTGCGATTAATGTATCTTTGACCTGATCCAGATCGATAGATGAAAGACCTACAGCAATTATCAGAAAAACAGCAAAAAAGCCTATTAACAATCGTTTGAGGCGGGTTTTTCCAATTGCTGCTGAATCAGGAGAACTATTTTGGGTTTCAGACACGTTAGGCCTCAAGTTATCAGTCGTTTTGCCGATTTTTTACTGTATGGAAAATGCTCGTATTTTAACATGCTTAGAGCAAGCCTTGAAGCGGATAATACATAGGAGATTTTGGTTTTAATGATGGAATTTTTAGATAATACTTTTGCCTCATTCGCTGTGTTAGAATTAAATTTAAACACTTTAACGAAAAGAGTTCATATATGAAGATTTCGGGAACACTCCGGAATCTCTTGTTGTTGGTTGTTCTTGCAGCTGGAATATACTGGCTTTGGCAGGAAGGGAAACTCGCTCCGATCGAAAGAACGGTAAAGGCGATGATTTTTGGGAAACCGCCCACAAAGCCCAAGGCAGAAGATTTCCAATTCAAGCCGGTGACCCGGCAAGATGTTCATCAGAAAGTTTTGGCAACCGGTTCGGTGAGTCTCAAGACAGGTGCCGAGGTTAAAATTGGTGCGCGTATTTCGGGTCAGGTAAAAAGTCTTCAGGTGAAGATCGGTGACTTCATCCGCGCTGGTAAAATGATCGCCACCATCGAACACGAAGACTTGATTTCGAGAGTAGCCCGGTTCCAGGCAGACCTTGATGCCGAAAGTGCGCGCCACGATAAAATCCTTGCTGAAGGACCCCTACAAATAAATAAGGCTAAAGCCGAATTGGAAGAGTTACAGGTGCAACTCAAATTGGCAGGGAAAACGCTAGAGAGAAACCTAGAACTAAGTAAAAAAGGTTTCATTGCAGATACCGTAGTGGATGAAGCGCAAGAGCGCTTGGAAGTTTTGAAAGCCAGGATCAATCTTGCCAATGAGGAATTGAAACTCAAAAAAAGCCAGTTGGAAAATGACAGTCGACTGGCTCAGGCCATAGTTGATCGGGCCAGAGCTAACCTTGAGGTTGAGGATATTCAACTTACATACGCTACCATTACCGCGCCCATAGACGGTGTTGTCGCCTTTGTGTCGACGCAAGAAGGAGAAACGGTGGTTGCCAGTATGAGCGCACCTACCTTTATCACTTTGATCGATCTTAGAAAACTGGAGGTCACAGTCTTTGTAGATGAGACGGATATTGGCAGAATAAAAGTGGGGCAATATGCCTTGTTCACGGTGGATACTTACTCGGAAAAATTTTTCAAGGGGAAGGTTCGCGAAATTCACCCGAAAGCAGTTATCAAAGATAATGTGGTGAACTATGAAGTCATCCTTGATATTGAAAAAAAGAATATTTCTAAATTGCGTCCAGAGATGACGTCCAATGTGGTGGTGACCACTGGAACACGAAAGAATGTTTTAACCATCCCCAAAGCGGCGGTTAAAAGAGAGGGTAAGAAAGCTTTTACAGTTATGCAGGTTGACGGTAAATTGGTAGATAGACCGATTGAATTGGGATGGCGTGATGACAAAGTTATCCAAGTAGTTTCTGGTCTTGCTGATGGCGATCAGGTCGGCATCCCGAATAAGCCGATTACGAAAAAGAGAAGAGGGAGAAGGCCCCGGTGAGTCTCCTTGAAATGAATTCCATCTGCAAGAGCTACCGCAATATTGATTTTGAGACACAAGTTTTAAAGGATATCACGCTTCATATCAATGAGGGTGACTATATAAGCATCATCGGCCCTTCCGGTTCAGGCAAGAGCACGCTCATGGCTATTGCCGGTTGCCTGTCGAAACCAACAAGTGGTGAATATATTTTAGATGGAGAAGAGGTGGATAAGCTGAGCGATCGAAAACTTTCGCGCGTCCGTAACGAAAAAATCGGATTTGTGTTCCAGGCTTTTCATTTGCTTCCAGGAGTGACCGCATTGGATAATG
This sequence comes from uncultured Nitrospinaceae bacterium, assembly GCA_938073925.1. GTDB lineage: Bacteria > Nitrospinota > Nitrospinia > Nitrospinales > VA-1 > UBA8687. The sequence goes on along the minus strand of CALJGH010000038.1, from coordinate 4,521 downwards.
TCACTCTTCCCCTCGTTTATTCGCGGAATCCCCCATCAGATATAAAAGAACGGGCCCGTGAAGTTCTCGCCAAAGTAGGACTGGAGCATCGACTGCACCACACGCCTGGACAGCTTTCAGGTGGGGAACAGCAACGAGTAACCATTGCCAGGTCTTTGATCAATAACCCACCCATCATTTTTGCGGATGAGCCAACGGGAAACCTTGATTCCAAAAATGGAATTGAAACAATGAAGACTTTCGACAAGTTGGTGAAGGAAGGAAAAACCATAGTTCTTATCACTCATGACTCTGAGGTGGCCGAACATGCCGATCGTATTATTTCTATCCTCGATGGAGAAATAGCTTCTGATACAAAAAGGCAGCCTTCCAATTTACCGGAAAAGCTTTAATGAGGGTCTTTAAGAATTTTAGGCAAGCTATAAGAGGGCTCACGCTCAATCGCAGCAATACATTGTTGATGACGATTGGGGTTATGATCGGAATCGCGTCTCTAACCGTTATAGTCTCCATAGGTTTTGGAATTAAAGTAAAAGTGTTAGATCGGATTGCAAATATGGGGTTTGGGCCGGAATCTTTTTCCGTTATGGCTGGGGCCGGTAAAATGTTTTTTAGTCGGTCAAAAAATACCACCAGCATGTCGCTGCAGGATGCGGAAGACCTTCTTGCACTACCCACAGTGCGACTAGTCGTTCCACGTCAGAGAAAGCGTATGCAGATCATCAATAAAAAAGAATTTACCAATACCCGCGTTTATGGGGTAACCCCCGATTGGCAGCGTGCGCGCGGGTGGCATGTCGCTGACGGAGTGTTTTTATCAGATTCGGATCTAGATCGTAAAAGAAAAGTGGTGGTGCTCGGTGCAACGCCTGTAAGGAAATTATTTAAAAATGCAGACCCCATCGGCAAAATGGTGCGGTTGCAAAATAACTTTTATGAAGTGATTGGTTTGTTGCAGGAAAAAGGTTTGACCGAAAGTGGTTATGATCCTGATGACCGGGCTTTGATCCCTCTCACCACTTCAATGGCTCGTTTGACGCGTGAAAGACATTTACACAGCATCAAGGTTGTTACGCTCGATGCATCGCAGGTTCCTAAAACGATGGAAGCGGTGAAGCATGTTTTACGGCGTAACCATAGTCTTTCGATTCTCTCTGAAGATGATTTTCGGTTTGTAACGCCTGAGGGAATTATGGAGTGGGTGACGGAGTCGGCGCAGGCGATGAACCGAATGTTGATTTTGATATCCACTGTTTCACTTTTGGTAGGGGGAGTTGTGATTATGAACATCCTGTTGGTTTCCATCCGCGAACGGGTACGTGAAATTGGAATTCGCCGTTGTTTTGGTGCAAGGAAATCCGATATCACTCTGCAGTTTTTATTTGAGTCGGTTCTGATTTCATTACTTGGAGGGATTCTAGGAATAGGGTTAGGATTAATTATATCCTTTGGGTTACAACGGTTCGATATTATACCGACCCAAGTTACCTGGGAACCTTTTATGCTTTCGTTTGTATTCTGTACATTAATCGGTTTGGTTTTTGGAATTCATCCTGCACGTAAAGCCGCTTTAATGAATCCTGAAGAAGCAATTCGCTCCTGAGTATTATCATGAATCTCTTGTCTTCATTGGCAATTGCCGTCACCGCACTCCTCGCACATAAAACCCGTACATTATTGGCCTCATTGGGGATATTGATTGGTATCGCTTCTGTTATTGTCATGGTTGCTATCGGTAAAGGCTCACAGCAGGAGGTGATGGATGTTATAGCGGGGATGGGTGAGAATATGATCACCATTAATGCTGGTGAAATGAAACGACGCGGTGGCAGATTGCGGTTATCAGGGAACGTGACTACTCTTTCGCCGCGAGATGCCGAACGCATTGCAAATGAAATTGAAGAAGTGGAACTGGTAGCACCTTTTGAAGAAAAACGCATGAACGCAAAGTTTGGTAACAACGCCGCCGAAACAACGATCACGGGTTCGACAGTCGATTTTCCATTGATACGAGGATATCGAATAGAAAAAGGAGAGATGTTCTCTGAAAGGGATTTAAAAACGGCAAGTCGGGTTGCGATAATCGGAAAAACGGCTATTAAAAATTTATTTGGTGAGGAAGACCCGATTGGCCAAGTGGTTAAAGTTCACTTCATCCCCTTTAAAATTATTGGGGTGTTTGAGGCAAAAGGTGTTGATACAAACGGATTAGATCAGGATGACTTAATTTTTATTCCTTTACCAACTTTGATGCGGCGGATTGTCAACCAGACCCATGTCAGTCGCATATTCGTCAAGATTTCCAGTCGGGAAAATATCTCAAAAGCATCTGAAAAAATCCGGGAACTTCTTCGTGAGAGTCATAAACTGAATGATGAAAGGGAGGATGATTTTACCCTGGTCAGCCAGTTGGACCTGGAAGAGATGAAGCGCGAAACATCGGAGTTGTTTACTAAACTGATTGTTGGCGTTGCAGCTATTTCTCTTCTTGTAGGTGGGATAGGGATACTCGCTGTTATGCTGATTTCTGTTAAAGAGAGAACAAAGGAAATAGGAATAAGGAGAGCTGTAGGTGCTACCCGAAGCGATATTGTCCGTCAGTTTTTGTATGAGTCTCTTATCATAGGATTTTTGGGAGGCGGTATCGGTATCGCTTTCGGTGTGGGATTGACCTTAGGCTTGACTCATTGGGGAAATTGGACCTTGTTACTGGATCAAGATTCGATATGGACAGCGAGTTGGGTCTGCGCGGTAATCGGTGTTGTCTTCGGCGTGTTTCCCGCTATCAAAGCCTCCAAACTCGACCCCATGGAAGCATTGACGATAGAATAACCGGGCCACTGCTATTAAAAATAGCAACCGCTTTAATCCCCCTTCGCAGAGGGAGGTTGCAAACAAAACAAAAAAGGGGCTCGCCCCCTTGACAGTGGACGAACCCCTTTTAAAAAAACTATTTCCAGAAGCGCAATGGCATTCGCTCGCCCATAAACGCACAGACCTACCCCCGCAGCGGTTATGCTGTTAGAACATGATGCCGCCGTGGTTGGCAGCGATCATACCGATCAGCATGGGAATGGAGAGCCATGCGTTAGTGCGGCTGGCAAGAAACGCCATTCTTTTTGCTTTAGCCAGAGCATCTCCTTCGAGTTCGCCAGCGATAATTTTTTTCTGATTTGGCCAGATGATGAACCATACGTTACCGGCCATGATAATTCCGAGCAACATACCGATCATAATTTCACCACTTGGAATTCCTTGTACCACTCCCCTCCCAGCCAGGTAATAGGCTATTCCGGTGATAACCGTCCACAATGCGGCATGACGGAAAAGGAATAAAGCTTTTGGCAGAATGATCTGCGTATAAGGTTTTGCCGCGCCTGCTTCAACCATTTTAGGCATGGACTGAACTTGAACCAGATTGAAGAAATACAATAAGCCTATCCATAAAATTCCGATGATCACATGAAAAAATTCATATACCCACATTTGGTTTTCCTCTCAATACATTGGTTGATATTTCTCGGGTCACAACTATCCGGTTCCCCTTTAGGGCGTATTTTAATTGGATGGAAAAATAGAGAACAAAGATTCAACTATTTCTTCACTTATGCGCAATTTTAGCAGAAAAACATCTGAAATTCCATCGGGCCACGCCCGATAGGAATAGGTCGGGGCAATTCTTGTGAGACTATTGCTACTAATCTTCCATAATTAGTATTCTACTATAAATTATAATTACCTATTGGGCCACATCTCTTAGTCCATATATTACATAAGAAAGGGAGTCTAGTTTCACGCTGGATTAGTTGCGGAAAAGGAAGAGCAGGGCGGAAAATAGCGAAATGGCTATGAGGAAAGGGATTAATTCATTCTTTTTTATGGCAGGAGCTTCAGGTTGAGTATTGGGAACCTCATTACTCAAAGCATTGACCCTTTTATGGAGTTGGCGGTTCTTTTCTTGTAGGGTTTCCTTTTGTTCTTTAAGCTTTTCAATTTCGTCTTTCAACCGCAATCGATCAACCTTAAGGGATTTCGATTTTTCGATTTCTCTCTGGAGAGTTTCTTCAGGGCCGAGTGTCAGGCCATTCTCCTCAAAGGGATCTTCCCATTTTTCTTCATTATCGTTCATGATTCAATAATAAGGGTTTATGGGGAACAGGGGAAGGAGGAAATTTTCAATCACCTACTTTCACAGCGGGAAAAGCATTACTGGCTTCGGTTAAACGGGCCAGATGTTCCTGACTCAATTCTAGATCACCTGCCGGGGCAAACTCTTCTACCTGTTCGGGTTTTCGCGAGCCAACAATAGCAGTAAAAATATTTTTTTGTTTGAGAACCCAGGCAACAGAAACCTCGATAGGATTACAGTCTAATTCGTTAGCGATGATGCGAACGGTTTCCCAAACTTCTTTTGCCTTTGGATAGATGGTAGATTGGAAAAGGTGGTGCATTTTTCGAGTCGGCATTTCAAGATCTTCTGTTTTCATGGGACGGGCAAGGAGCCCCTGCGCCGTTGGCGAA
>CALJGH010000037.1 GCA_938073925.1 uncultured Nitrospinaceae bacterium | reverse complement strand
CCATTTTATTCTTTTCTTTTGTAAAAGAAATTGGAAAAAGACATGAGGCAGTGCAAGAGCATTTGTCGAGAATTACTGAACATGTTCAAGAAAACCTTTCTGGTATACGAGTGCTGCATGCATTTGTGCAGGAAGAAAATGAGAAGGATAAGTTTAAGAAATTAAATCAGGAATACATTCAAAAGAACCTCCGGGTTACTCAAATGTTCGGAATATTTACCCCTACCATGGTTTTTGCGGTTGGGGTTGCGGCCATGATTTCTCTTTGGATGGGGGGGAGGGCGGTGATTGCCGATGAAATTACTTTGGGTTCATTTGTTGCCTTCAATGGATATCTGATGCTTTTGTCCTGGCCTATGATGGGTATAGGTTATGTCTTCAATCTGACTCAGAAAGGCCTTGTTGGCATGGCGCGAGTCAATGAGATATTTTTGGCAAGGTCCTCAATTAGAGATATGGGAGAAGGTTATATCCCGGCTAGTAGCGGTGATCTTGAAATCTCGGGAATTCGATTTCAGTATTCAAGTGAAAATCAGGAAGCCTTGAAAGAAGTGGACCTTACAATATCTTGCGGGCAAACCCTCGGTATTGTTGGGGTGATTGGATCCGGCAAAACAACTTTAGCAAGACTATTACTTCGATTTTATGATCCTACTTCGGGTGATATCTGGATTGATGGCAAATCAATTCAGGAAATGCCCTTAAAAAGTTTGCGAGATTATATCGGCTATGTGAGTCAAGAACCTTTTCTTTTCTCAACATCCATTCGGAGTAATATTGCGTTAGGAAGGGAAAATGCGTCCGATTTTGAGATTGAAAAAATTGTTGAAATTGCTGGAATGACATCTGACTTGGAGAATTTTCCTGACCACTTGGAAACTATGATTGGAGAAAAAGGAGTCACCTTGTCTGGAGGTCAGAAACAAAGAATAGCCTTGGCCCGCGCTTTATTTAAGAATCCACCATTATTGATTCTTGATGATTCGTTTTCTAATCTGGACTCTGAAATGGAAGAGGAGTTGTTGCGTAATTTGAAAATACATTTCAAAGATACGACAAAGATAATAATATCTCACCGCCTCTCTACGATTTTGAATGCTGAAAATATCATTGTTATGGAAGATGGAAAGATTTCTGAACAGGGAAACCACTCTCAACTCGTTAAGTTGGGTGGTATCTATGCCGGTTTATTTCAGAGTCAGGAATTAGCTAGAGAAATGGAGATCATTCTTTAATGCCCCATAGCGATGGTCATCGGTATAGAGATTGGGTTTTGTTTAAAAGGGTTCTTGTCCATTTAAAACCCTATTCTAGTTTGGTGGCTCTTGCCATCTTACTTCTCTTGGCAGTTTCGGTTTTGAACCTTACGGGTCCCTACCTTACTAAAGTTGTTATTGATGATCATATAAAAGCAGGCGATTTGAAAGGTCTGGATGTTATTGCCGCAGTATATTTGTTGGTGTTGGTTTTTTCCTTCATATTCCAGTTCAGTCAGACTTACCTCATGCAGGTCATTGGACAGAAGGTCATGTTCGATCTTCGGTCAAAGGTGTTTGCTCATCTTCACAAAATGTCCTTCTCCTACTTTGACAGGAACCCGATTGGAAGAATGATTACCCGTGTGGTGAACGATGTGGAGGTGCTAAACGAAATGTTGACTTCAGGGCTTATCCTTGTTTTTAGCGATTTGTTTACGCTTTTTGGAATTTTTTGCGTCATGTTTTATCTCGACTGGAGACTCACTCTGGTTGTTTGTATTGTATTTCCATTATTGGCGACTGCAACAAGGATGTATCGAGTCCGGGCTCGGGATGCGCTAAGAAGAAATCGTATTCATGTTTCAGAGCTCAATTCTTATTTAGAAGAAAATATTTCAGGCGTTGATACGGTTCAGTGTTTCAATCGTGAAACTAAAAACTATAAAAAGTTTTCATCCATAAATGGTGAGCGGTTAAAAGAAGACCTTAGAACTGTTAAGTACAACGCTTTTTATATGCCATCTATTGATTTTTTCAGCTCCTTGGCAATCGCAATGGTTTTTTGGTATGGCGGAGGACGGTTTGTTCAGAATGAGATTCAATTAGGAATTCTGGTCGCATTTATCCAATATTTGCAAAAGTTTTTTGAACCGATCCGTGATCTTGCTGAAAAATTCAATATCATACAAACGGCTATGGCATCATCTGAGCGTATTTTTGAATTACTCGATACTCCGGAACAAATACCTGAATCCGTTCCATCAAATAATGATTTCAAATTACAGGGTGCTGTGGAGTTTAAGAATGTCTGGTTTTCTTATAAAGAAGAACGATTTATTTTAAAAGGACTATCTTTTTATTTAGAAGCGGGTGAGAGTCTTGCAATCGTTGGTGCCACCGGATCAGGTAAGTCCACTATTATTAATGCCCTTTGTGAATTTTATGATATAGCAAAGGGCGATATTCTTTTTGATGGACGCTCCATAAAGGAAATTAATAAATATGATTTGCGAAAGCAAATTGCATTGGTGCAACAAGATGTTTTTTTATTTTCAGGGAGTATTTTAGAAAATATTCGCTTGGGAAACCCACAAATGGGACAAGATGAGATAGAGTCTATTTCCCAAACGGTGAACTCCCATAACTTTATCAGTAATCTTCCATTAAAATATGAACAGAAGTTGAATCAAGGTGAAATTTCATCAGGGCAAAGGCAGTTATTGTCTTTTGCTAGAGCACTTGCAGCGGAACCAAAAATTCTAGTGCTTGATGAGGCTACTTCAAATGTTGACTTGGAAACGGAGCGTCAAATTCAACAGGGCATTAAAGAAATGACACGCGGAAGAACAAGTATCATAATTGCTCATCGATTATCGACATTAATGCATGTTGATAAGGTTCTGGTTTTGAGGAACGGGGAAGTTTTAGAGTTTGGCAAGCGCAAAGAACTTCTGCAACAAAAAGGAATTTTCTATCAACTCTGCCAAGCTCAAATAAAATTAGAACAATCTTTAACGGATGCCAAGTAACGATAACCAGCGTTGCAGAAGAATAACCCTGAAGAAAGTCTTCAGCTGTAAAAATAACTCTATCAAGGGTATGATTTAATTGCATATTATTTTATAGTTATTTTTCCTGTCGTTGCTATGGCTAACCGGTTCGAAATGGTTTGAGCAAGAAGAGCATTGCCTTGTGGTGAATAATGAT
>CALJGH010000036.1 GCA_938073925.1 uncultured Nitrospinaceae bacterium | reverse complement strand
CGGATGGTTTGGTAACAAGTTTGCCTTTCTTGTTAAACCTCTTTTGAAAGTGCTCGCCTATTTCTATGGGGTCACACAAAATTACGGTTGGTCGATTATCTTTTTGACCATTATCATCAAGTTATTGTTCTTTCCTTTGACTCATAAAAGTTTCAAGTCCATGAAGGGTCTGACAAAGATTCAGCCCTATGTGAAAGTGATTCAAGAGAGAAATAAAGACGATCGTAAGCAAATGAACGAAGAACTGCTGGAACTTTATAAAAAACATAAAGTGAATCCAGTCGGCGGTTGTTTGCCCATGCTTTTGCAGATTCCGGTTTTCATTGCTTTGTACCACGCTCTGTTTTTCTCTATTGAACTGCGTGGTGCACCGTTCATAGGGTGGATTACCGATCTGTCTGTAGCCGACCCCTATTATGTAACGCCGGTGCTCATGGGCATCACCATGTTCCTGCAACAAAGGATGACCCCTTCAATTGGCGACCCAATGCAGCAAAAAATAATGATGTTTTTGCCCATCGTTTTTACATTCCTGTTCGTTTCGTTTCCGGCAGGGCTAGTCATCTACTGGACGGTCAATAACATGCTGACCATCTCGCAACAATACTACATCTATAAAGTCCTAGACTGACCCCTTGACGGGGGAGGCAACGTCTATGCCCAAAGGGCTGATAAGTATCAATGCCCATTTTACTATAGGTTTTGCAACCCTCTCTCTAACGGGAAAGGGCTTTAATTGTTGTTATTGCTTATTGTCTAAGTCAAGGTTTCTTCGATTACCTTTTTAATCTCAGCTTTCGACTTAACACCTACCAATTGCTGCACAACCTGTCCATCTTTGATGAATAGGAGGGTTGGAATTCCGCGAATTCCGTAAGTGGTGGCTGTGTTTGGGTTGTCGTCCACGTTCAGTTTGCCTACCAAAACCTGTCCTTCAAATTCTCCGGCAAGTTCTTCGACGGTGGGTGTGAGCATTTTACAGGGCTGACACCATTCGGCCCAGAAATCGAGCATGACAGGTTTATCTGACTTGAGAACTGTTTGATCAAATTCGGCATCAGAAACAACGACCACTGCTGACATAGATAACTCCTTAAATGAATGAAATAAAAACCCTTAATTATCCCGCAGGAAATTTTATAAGATTAATTGAATCAATTGCGGTGCAGGAATTGCCATCCCAGAAAAAAATTATTCATACAAAATGCAAAAAGGGATGTTTTCTGATATTATCATAATCCCCAAACAGCGGCAAGGCTTTAACCTTTACGCGGCTGGGTGTGTCTAGATAAATCCAAATAATAAAACGGCTTGGAGTCCTAAACCCATGGTAGATGTTGTTAATTTTTTTGCTTACGACGAAATGATCAGTGACGAAGTATTTAAAGAAAAAGGCTTGGAATATATTTCCAAGACTTCTGTTAGCTTGTCTGGCTGGCAAATGGTGTTCAACAAAATCCCTAAAGACAACGGAGGACTGGAGGGACTCGGTCTTGCTAATATTGAACCCACGGCCGACAACTCTGGCATGATGCACGGGGAGATCTATGAGATGGACGAAAAATTCCTGCCACAGATTGACAAATTATATGATCACCCCGTTGAATATCAACGAAAGGTCATGAGGTTCAATCGCCACGACTTTATTATGATGAATGGGTTTACGTATGTAGCTAAATTAGACCAAATTCAAAAAGGACTCAAACCCAGTAAAGCCATGATGAAGAGATTCAGGAAAACTAAAAAATCATTCCCCATGCTTTATTTTGCACGACTGATGAACACGCGCACGGCCGATTGAGTCTGCTTTAAAAATAGTCATGCAATCCTTCACGGCATTGGTGAGGCCGCCGGGAGCGTGCTTTCTACAAGCTATTTCCGGGCACCCACAGAAAAAGGGAATCGACCAACCCAAAGCATTGATCCAGCACCAGAGTTATGTGGATGCACTGAAACAGGTAGGGGGTAAAATCCTTTCACTGCCTCCCGAAGACCTTCTTCCCGATTCCACTTTCGTTGAAGACACCGCTTTTGTATTTGGCGAAACTGCTTTCCTATGTTCTGCGAAAGAAGAGACCCGCCGAAATGAAGTCGAGTCTGTCGCCAAAGCGCTTAATGACCATCTGAAAATCGTAAACCTCGAACCCTATATTGATGGAGGAGATATTCTTAATACTCCCCAAGCTCTCTATATTGGTCTTTCAACGCGCAGTAATGAGAGAGCTATTCAATTTTTATCCCAAAAAATCGGCAAGAAAATTATTTCTGTGCCCGTTGTTAAAGGACTGCATCTTAAAAGTGCCGTTAGCTATCTGGGGAATAATGTTTTGCTCATTGACCCTGAGAGAGTAGAAAACGGCGCGTTTAAAAATTTTCAGTGGATTGAAGTCGAAGAAAAAGATTCCTACGCCGCAAATTGCCTGGCGTTAGGAAACCAGATCATCATGCCTGCCGGGTTTCCAACGATTCGCGAAAAAATAATTCAACATGGTTTTGAAACTGTTGAGTTGGAAATGAGCGAATTCGAAAAAGCCGATGGTGGTGTTACCTGTTTGAGTATTATCCTTCCCTAAAAAACATAAATCATTGGTATTGCTGACCGTCTTCTTTTAGGGGGGTAAGGGACTTTTTTGCCGCTAGTTTAGGCGAGGGTCGTGGGTGGATCGCATTTTGGAGAGGTGGATTAGGTCGATTTTCATTTTCAGGAAAGAGTGCAGGAATTCGGCGCGCTTTAAAACATCTTGCTCTTCAAGAAAACTTTGTTTTTGGTCGAGAGAAAGATCGAGTTGGTAAGCAAACCGGTCGATAAATTCACTGAGTTTTGTGCCGAGGTTCCAGTCAGGCTCTTCTTTTTGTGATTTGCCTTCGGGGATTAAGCCAATAAACTCGCGGAAATTTTCGATAAGTTTTTCTCGGCATTTGTTAGACTGACCCTCAATAATATCCTGTTCGTTTTTTTCTTCCAGTAATTCGATTTCGGCCTGACGGTAAGCTTTACCTTCTTTCTCGTTAATGATGCGGAATCGTCGAAGCCCGACCAGGGTGAAATTGTATTTACCGTCGGGGTGTTTGGTTTCTTGTTCAATGCTCCCCACACAGCCCACAGAATATATTTGCGGTTTGTTAAAATATTCTTCTTCATAGTGCGGTTTTAAAAGAACCATGCCTATTTTGCGTTTTCCTTCCAGTGCATCGGCGGTCATCTCGCGGTAACGCGGCTCGAAGATATGCAGGGGCAAGGGTGTTCCTGGATAAAAAATGCTTGTAGGAAGTGGGAAAACGGGTATTGTCATTCCAGTCTGAAGAGGGTCTGTCATAGTTCTATATCCTACAGTTTAAGTTTAA
>CALJGH010000035.1 GCA_938073925.1 uncultured Nitrospinaceae bacterium | reverse complement strand
CCTTTTCTCTAGTTGAGCCACTGTTATATGGAATTTCAAGCATAATGTCAAGAAAATATCCGGGGAAAAAAATTAACAGTCTTACCTAATAAAAATGCACTTATTACTACTCAAAGTATGTACCCGAAAATGGAAAATTTCACCCTAAAAAAAAGTTTTTTTGAAAAAAACAAAAACACTATAACTCATTATAAATAAAAGGTTTTCCAACGATTTATCACCTAAAAATAGATTTACAGCTAAATACGCTTATTAAAAAAACAAAAAAAACCCGAAAAATCAATTGATTTCGGAGAATTTTACAAAACTTCATTAGTTTATATAAATATCTCAATAATTTGGAGTAATGCTATATCCACCTCGAGAATTTTCTTTAAAACGCCTTTATATCCCCTGCTGAAAAAAAACCGTCTCTAAAGATTTGCCAAAAAATAAATTGGAGCTATAATCTCCCAATTTATTGGGGAATTTATATGCAAAAAAAGCGCATCGCTCTCTACCCTGGAACATTTGATCCTGTGACTTTTGGTCATATTGATATAATGCGTCGCGCTCTCAAACTGTTCGATCAGGTGATTGTCGCCGTGGCTTTGAATCCAAATAAAAGCCCCTTGTTCTCTTTGGAAGATCGCGTTCACTTTATAAAAGAGGCAACCAAAAATCTGAAAAATTTAGAAATCATGCCCTTTGATAATTTGCTTATCAATTTAGCTCATAGTAAAAAAGCATCCGTAGTCATTAAAGGGTTGCGAGCAATTAGTGATTTTGAATTCGAACTACAAATGGGACTAATGAACCGCACTCTCGATGAAGAAATAGAAACTCTGTTTATGATTCCCAGTCAAGAGTTTTCTTTTTTAAGTTCGAATCTGGTAAAAGAAACTGCCAGGCACGAAGGCGATGTTTCCAAACTTGTTCCAAAAATTGTTTTTAAAGAATTAAAGAAAAAGTTTGGCTGAATTTACAAGGTAAGTGAGAGCTTCAAGAATAAGTATTTCTAAAATTTTTATTACTAAAATCGTTTAACAAAACTCATATAAATTATGAAATTTTCCAATCGTATAGAGCAAGTCAATCCTTCTATGACTTTGGCTATTGATGCAAAAGCCAAAGAAATGAAAGCCAATGGAGAAGATGTAATTGGTTTTGGCGCAGGGGAACCTGACTTCAACACTCCCGAGCGAATCAAGCAGGCGGCTATCCGAGCCATTGAAGCTAACGATACCCATTACACTCCGGTTGGCGGAACCAACGAGTTGAAAGATGCGATCATCACCAAAATGAAAAGAGATAATGGCTTGGATTACGATAGAAACCAAATTCTGGTTTCATGTGGAGCCAAGCATTCTTTCTATAACCTTGCGCAAGCCTTATGGGAAGAGGGGGACGAGGTCATCATTCCTGCTCCTTACTGGGTTTCATTTCCTGAAATGGTAGGTTTGGCGGGAGCAAAACCAGTCATCATAGAAACCGACGCAGCACACAATTTCAAAATCACTGTGGATCAGATTAAGAAAGTCCTGACCCCTAACACACGCGCAATTTTGATCAACACTCCCAGCAACCCAACGGGATTCGCTTATGAAAAATCGGAGCTGGAAGCTATTGCTCAGTGCGCGTTAGAAAATAATTTATTGATGATCTCGGATGAGATTTATGAGTGGATCATTTTTGATGGATTCAAACACACGAGCATCGCTTCATTAAGCAAAGAGGCTCAGAAAAATTGCGTAGTTATCAATGGCGTTTCAAAATGCTATGCCATGACAGGTTGGAGAATCGGCTACATCGCTGCCGATGCAGAGATCGTCAAAAAAGTTACCAAGTTGCAAGGGCAAAGCACATCAGGCCCGTGCTCCATCTCCCAAGCAGCCAGCATTGAAGCCTTGGTCGGCCCACATGACGATGTTCTGGAAATGGTGCGCGAATTTGAAAAACGCAGAAATGTCATGGTTGATCAATTGGCTGCTATCCCCGGAGTCTCTTGCAACAAACCCAATGGCTCGTTTTACTCTTTTCCGGATTTCTCCGAACTAAATGGAAAAAAAGATCGAAACGGGAAAGTGATTCAAGGCTCATTGGATTTTACTGAGTTCTTGTTAACGGAAAAGAAGGTAGCCATCGTCCCAGGAATTGCTTTCGGAGCAGATGCAAATGCACGTATGTCATTTGCAACTTCGTTGGATAAAATTGAAGAGGGTGTTAAGCGTATTAAAGAAGCGGTAGAATTATTAAAATAATCCGCTGGCTTTCAAAGCACTGAAATTCTATTCGCAGGGGGGCGCGCCGGTATCGGAGTTTGTGTTGAGGCTATCTTTATAATCTTTAATTCTTTCTTCAATTTTAGTGCGGCAACGCTTGGCTTTGCAGTTTCCTGTGCCGACACCAATGTTTTTTCTCAGCGCCTCAAAAGTTAAAGAACCCTCCTGAATAGCGGCTGTAATAGTACCTGCCTTGATACTGCGACAAAGGCACACCTTTTTAAAGCTGTCTATTAATTGTTTTTTTGTTTCCAAAATATATATAGTTCCCGTTATGATTCACACGGGCTTTCTGTTTTATTTAAAATAGATCTCAAGAACCCATTAAAACTCATGTATGAGCACTCTAATCTACATAATATTGTAAACCACTCCCCGTGAAATACCTAACACTTAAAGAAATTAAGCCTTTCCTCTTATCTACCTTGAGCGGGGTATTGCTGACCCTGACTTTTCCAGAGCATAATTGGGAGATTTTGGCCTGGGCTGCATGGGTTCCCTTGTTTCTGGCCATAGAAAATGCAACCCCACAAAGGGCTGCTCTACTTGGATTCGTTACGGGGATGGTTTTTTATAATTGGGGATTGAGTTGGATCAACAACACCCTCATTAATTATGGCAACCTGCATTGGATTCTAAGTTTTGCCGTTCTCGGGCTTTTATCGGCCTACCTTTCCTTCTTTATCGCGCTGTTTTGTTATTTTCTGCGTAAAGTTTGCGGAGAGAACCGCATACGATTCTTTCTGTTTGCTCCCGTTTTATGGGTTTCATTGGAATATTTACGATCCACCCACTTTGAATATGGATTCTCCTGGTTAGGCCTCGGCTATTCCCAATTTCAAACTCTGCCTGTCATCCAAATCGCTGAATGGACAGGTGTCTATGGCATCTCCTGGTTTCTTATACTGGTCAACAGCGGACTGTTTTTGTTCTGGAAATGCTGGTGCGAACAAAAAGATCTTGAATTGCAAACGGGATGGAGAGTCTTGTCTGTCACCCTACTGATTTCTGTCTTTTGGGTAGCCTATGGGAATCAAAGCCTAAAGCGCTATTCCTCACTTGAAACCAATAATGAAAAAATCAAAATTGCGTTGGTTCAAGGAAATGTAGAACAGTTTATGAAATGGAATCCGGTCTACCAGAATATTGTCATT
>CALJGH010000034.1 GCA_938073925.1 uncultured Nitrospinaceae bacterium | reverse complement strand
AGGAAGATAAATCTACAGAGTTGGACAACGAGTCTTCTGATGATGAAGATGATGAGGATTTAGACAGTCTGTTAGACGACATTCTAAATGATGATGACAAAGCAGAAACAGATGAAATAGCCGATGAAGAAATCACCACACCCCCTCAACCCGAAGAAAAAATAGAAACAGAATCTGTTGTTGAAGAGGAGGATGAAGGTTTAGATAGTTTGTCAGACGATATTCTAAATGATGCTGATGACAAAGCAGAAACAGATGAAATAGCCGATGAAGAAATCACCACAACTCCTGAATCCGAAGAAGTCTTAGAAAAAGCGGAAAAAGACGAAGACGACGAAAACGACGACGAAGAATATGAAGACGATGATGAAGAATCTTCTGAAGAAAGAATAAAGATTGGTCCAATTTCGGTTCCCGCAACTCGAACTGGAAAAATGATGTTAGCCGGGGGTGTGCTCGGTATTTTACTAACTGCAGGGGGAGTATATTTTGCCATGAAAACCTTTGCACCCCCTGAACTTTCGGAAGTAGAAAAAAATGAAGCGGAAGTTCCTGAAGGTTTAACTCCAAAAAAAGGCGAAGATGCTATGACAGCAGATGAAGAAGAACCTGCTGATCCGCCAAAAGCCCGAACAGAAGATACCAAAACACCCTTAGCTCCGGGAATGAAGGAAGATACTCAATCTGAAGTTGCGCAAGAATTAAACAAATCGGGCATCCTATCAGAAGCTGCGAAAGGAATGGAAGTGGTTGAAGAAGATTCTGCAGACCTACAGGCTGCCTTATCACCGGAATCCAAGATGGTTAAACTGGCAACGATTATACCGGTCGCTTTTGATGCCAACGACATCCGGGTTCTCAGTTTCACACTCGAAGTCACCTTTGACAACGAGGCTGGCGCAAAAGTTTTTTCAGGTGCATTACCCATTTTTGAAAAAATAACGGTGCTGACTGTAGAACAATTCTTGAAAAGAAAATTCTACAACGACATTCTTTACGTAAAAGAGACACTTCAAAAACGTTTAAAGCTTGCCTACAACAAAAAAATCGAAGGCGATACACGAGTGAAGAAAGTTAAATTCAAAGACTTCTTGATTCAATAGTCAATCCAATACGTTCACGGCATTAAGTTTCCGAGTCTTCGCCAATAGCTAAACCCTCTTTGATCTTCCACAGCAGTTGTTCTATCCCCTCTCCTGTCAACGAAGAAATCGTCAAAAGCGAAGAGTTGATTTCCTTCATAAACGGCTTTACCTTTTCCAGATTGATCAAAGACTGAGGGTCGTCCATCTTTGTAGCCACAAGAATTTGTGGTTTATCAAACAAGTTCTCGCTAAAAGCTTTTAATTCATTTTGTAATTTGTGATACCGATCCAGAATATTATCAGAGTCAATATCCGAAAAGTCGATTAAGTGAAGAAGTAGGCGGGTACGTTCTATATGTCGCAAAAACTGATGGCCCAAACCTTTTCCTTTATGGGCTCCTTCTATAAGACCGGGAATATCTGCTGCCACAAACGACTCACCCTCATCCAACCTCACTATCCCGAGATTTGGAACCAGAGTGGTAAAAGGATATCCTGCAACTTTGGGTCGAGCATTTGAAATTCGTGATATCAAAGTCGATTTGCCAGCATTTGGAAACCCAATAATTCCTACATCTGCCAGCAGTTTGAGTTCTAAAAAAAGTTGGCAGGATTCACCCGGCTTTCCTGTACTAATTTTTTTGGGTGCCCGGTTGGTAGCAGACTTGAAACGGATATTGCCTTGGCCGTAATTCCCACCTTCTACTACAACAAATTGTTGTCCAGGTTCCTTAAGGTCAACCAGTAATTCATCGGTTTCCTTATTTTTCACCAGCGTCCCTGGGGGAAGGCAAACCATAAGGTCTTTACCGCTTCGGCCTGTCATCTGATTTCCCTTGCCCGGCTTGCCGTTTTCTGCCTGGTAAAGTTTTTTGTATCGAAGGTCTATGAGAGTGGAAAGATTGGGATCTACTTGCAGAATTACATCGCCGCCTCTTCCTCCATCACCGCCATCGGGACCACCAAGGGGAATATGCTTTTCCCTCCGGAAACTACAACAGCCATCTCCTCCATCTCCTGCTTTTACGGAGATGGTTACCTGATCAATGAACATGCATTTTAAAGTTTGAATGGGCTATTAAATAGCCCGGATGGTTTTTCAAGCTTTGTCTGGAAAAGCTTAGAATGGAGGGGCAGTGTCAGTTTTGTGGGTGGACACTGATTTTTTGCGTTTTGCGGTCACGATGCTCAAACTTAACCACACCTGCAATTTTTGAAAAAATCGTATAGTCGCTTCCCAGCCCAACATTATCTCCTGGGTGAAAAGAAGTGCCGCGTTGGCGTACCAGTATTTCTCCAGCTTTAACCGCTTGACCGCCATATCTTTTTACACCGAGTCTTTGTCCTCTGCTGTCGCGACCGTTTGAAGTACTTCCTTGTCCTTTTTTATGTGCCATGTTTCATTTTCCCCGATTATTATGCGTTAATTGCAGTGACCTTCAAACGTGTCAATGACTGACGATGTCCATTTTTTCTGCGATAATTTTTTCGTCGATGTTTTTTGAATACGATGATCTTCTTGTCTCTATATTGTTCTGTCACTTCACAGACGACCGAACAACCTTCCAGAAATGGAGTTCCTACTTTTGCAGACTCCCCTTCTCCACAAATGAGGACTTTATCCAGATTAACACTTTCGCCCACATTGCCATCCAGCTTTTCGACCTGAATCTCATCGCCTTCAGACACTTTATACTGCTTACCACCCGTTTGGATTACTGCAATCATTCCCATCACTCCTGAAAAACTAACAAAAGAAGACGACAACTTCCTCGCCTCTCTGGTTATAAATAAAACAGTCATCTTAGGGAAAAAACAGGCCCATGTCAAGACTTTGCGTAACTAACGAAACCTTTGTAAAAGTATTAAGAAAGGAAAAGGCTTAACCATCTATTCTACTTCTTTGAAAACAAACCTACCCCAGCCCCTAATGGCTTGTTATTGATTTCTCACACATTTATTATGATAATATTACTGAAATCTTTGACTGGGAGGCTTATATGTCTTTGAAAGACAAGGAAAAATGGGATGCCAAGTATGGCGATGGCGATCGTATTTCGGCAAAAGTCCCTTCAGACTGGCTCACAACCCATACTGGGCTGCTTTCTGGCCAGGGAAAGGCCCTCGACATTGCTGCAGGAGAAGGTAGAAACTCGATTTTTGCCGCATCTCTGGGCTATGAAGTGGTTTGCATGGATATATCCGAAGTCGCTCTCAGTAAAGCCCGTGCTCTTGCAAGCAAAAATAACGTAAAGATTACAACACTTTCCGCCGATCTAGATAATAACTCCTTACCCGAAAATGAGTACGATCTCGTTCTTTGTTTCAATTTCCTCGAACGCAATTTATTTCCGGAAATACACAATACCTTAAAGAAAGGCGGTATTTTGTTTTACGAAACATTTACAGTGGATTACTTGAAGTACAGTGGTTTTAAAAGACAATGGGTTCTGGAACACAATGAGCTACTAAAGGCTTTTGAAGGGTTTCGGATATTGCGGTATAGAGAAGTTGATGAAAATCAGGAGGCTTTTGCTTCACTGATTGCACAAAAGCTTTAAAGATTAAAGTAAAAATATGAAATCATATAAATCAATTCTGCCCTTATTTCTTATTTCCACCCTACTACTCGGGTTGGTTGTGGGTTGTTCTTTCACCCGTGAAAAAAAACTTAGAGGCGATGGTTTCACCTTGATGTACAAATCGAAATCCGCCGGTGGGTATGAAATAGCAGATATGAAATTGGCTTCCGTAAAGGTTTCTGAAGATGAAATACTCCGGCAATTACGCTCAATTCAATATGAAGAGCTTGCTCTCTTCGGAAAAAAGAGAGCCGTCTTCACTCGCAAGCAAGCTAACCGTATCGGAGGTTTGATCGCTAAAGCCCTCAACAAATCTTCTAGAAACAAAATCATCTATTACGAATTGGATACACCGGATGGGGCAACCGAAGGTAATGTTTTTGCCAACGGAAAAGTATTGAACTGGCGATTTTCATCTATCCGGGGAAGAGTATTTTCTAACCGCTCCTTTAACGGATGGGGAGGAAGCAACTGGATACTATTGCCTGGTTCCAGACAAAGATACCATGTAACAGGAAGGCTGCTTGGAAAGGTAGCCAAGAAAAACTGGATCAAGGTGCCTTTATCCCCTAACTCAGCCAGGGAACTCGAAGAAGAAAAAGAATACAGAGATCCCATTCCCTCACAAAAACCTAGAAAACAACGTCCAGTCCGGGCAGAGCCTTCTAGAAAGCAGGCACCGACAAGAAACAAACCCTCAGATACAGAACTGGAAAAGAAACTGCAATTTCTGAAGGGCCTTTACGAAAAAAATCTGGTCGATGAAGAGGAATATAATCGAAAAAGAAAAGAATTGCTGGACACCTTCCTTTAAGACCCGAATTTGTTTTCAGACTCCGTCTGAAGAATTTGATCTACTTTATCCATCAAGTCGTTGCGTTCCTGATTGGTCGTATCGATCCGCCTTTTTATCTTCACAATTTCTGAATCCTCCAAATCCGTACGCCTTACCTCATCTTCACAATGCCAGAGCTTTATATTTCTGAAAGCCAACTCGCTGACGGCCTCTCCCAATTTTTTCACACTATCCGATGAGGAAACATTGGTGTTGGTGTACATCTTTATTTTTTCATCTCGAATACAAACTTCCCCCTGCAAGGCAGCAACGAGAAAACCATTGATCTCTTCGACAAGATTCTGTCTTTGCTTGTCCGCTAAATCGCGCTTGGCTTTCAATTCTTCAGAACTACTATCCTTTTCCAATGCTTCTTCAAGATGCCAGATTCTTAAATTTTTAATTGAGAGTTTGTCAACAAGACTGCCTAATGTTTCAGCCATAAAGTATTGATCCCATAGAAATTATTAATCACGTTTAAAAATTTTTATAACGCTAACACAGCCCCATACAGCTATCAACCTTTCTCGCGCCTCGAGAATTATAATTAATTCTTAATAATACAATTCAATCCATCTCGCACGGTGAGCAAAACCGACTCCACTCTTTCATCATTAATCACTCTTTCGTTGAATTGGTGGATCGCCTTATCCGACTTTTCTTGCGGATCAAGCACCCGTCCACTCCACAAAACATTATCGACGGCTATCAATCCTCCCGAACGAATCATCGGCAAAATGGCTTCATAATAATTGCCGTAATTCTCTTTATCCGCATCTATAAATGCCATATCGAATGGACCTTTAATGGATTCCAAGGACTCCAGCGCCGGGCCTTCCATCTGGGTTATCTTTTTTCCATTCGTGCTCAAGTCAAAATATTTTCTAGCAAAGCCAATTGCTACCGGGTCCTCTTCACAGGTCACCAGCTCACCCTCCTCGGGCAAAGCCTCTGCCATGGAAAGCGCACTGTATCCGGCAAAGGTACCGATTTCTAAAATGCGTTTAGCACTTACAAGCCGCGCTAATAGTTTGAGCAGCCTGGCTTCAATTCTTCCCGTTGTCATTTGAGGAATTTCCAATTTCTCATAGGTTTCCTCTTCCAAACGTTTTAAAAGGTCTCCTTCATAACTGGTGTGGTTGAATGCATACTCTTCAATTTTTTCATCTATAAAATCCATAAGAGCCTTATATCAAAAAGGTTTAATAAGTTATGATTTCAGAGTCTTGTATCCGCCAAGCATACCAAGTCGCTACAGTTTCCATTGGGTGCCATTTTTTACCCAGATTAAGCATCTTTTTCGGAGATGGCAAGCCACGCATATTATAAATCTTTTTGATTCCTGCTTTGAGTCCCAAATCACCTAAGGGCAAAATATCGATCCGATTCAAAGAAAATATAAGAAACATTTCTGCAGTCCATTTGCCGATGCCATAAACACACGTAAGATTTTTAATCACCTCATCATTACTTTGGTAGGCGAGCCGATGCGTTCTAATAGAGCCATCTAAAAATCGCGCGCTCAGGTCTTTCAAGTATTTCACTTTCTGCCCCGACAGACCCGATTGCCTTAACTTAGCCACAGAAATAACGCCTACTTTTTCAGGTGTTGGAATATGTCCTTGAAACAAACTTTGAAAACGTTTCGTGATCGACTCGGCCGCTTTTATTGAAATTTGCTGACCAATGATGGCCTTACATAAAACCAGAAAATAGTTGCGATTACGACTCAGCTTGAAAGCGCCTTTTTCGCGAATCGTCGCCGCCATGACCGGGTCCCGCAAATCAAAATGTTTGAGAATTGCTTTTCTACTGGGAAGTTTTTGCGCCATACAAACCTCAACTTCGCCAGTCGACTTGCAGAGCTTTTAGTTTGGGAAGGTTTGGCGAGGATCGAAGCTGGTCTACCGCCTGATCAGTGATTTTATTATTATAAAGATCCAGCGTTTCCAGTTCTGGAAAAGCCTTTGAATGATAGATCAATTCCGCAGCATGGTCATCCAGTCCGTTTTTTGAAAGAGAAAGAAGTTTGAGGTTTTTAAAATTTCCCGACTCACAAAGCGCTTGCAATCCTTTTTCTCCTAAACCTGTATTTTGTAAATAAAGTTCCTGCAACTGCACAATTTTTCCAGAGCCACCTAAAACCATGGCTCCTTCCGGACCTATTGGATTCACATTGAGATACAAAAGTTGTAAATTCGTAAGATTGTCAGACCCGACTAAGGCTTTCATACCTTCAACACCAATTTGGTTTCCCTGCAAAAATAATTTTTGTAGGTTCACAATAATTTTTGAGGCGGCAAGTGAGCGAGCTGCGTTATCGCTAAGCTTATTATGGGCAAGGGAAAGGGTCAATAACTTTCCTAAAGCCGAAGCTTCGGCCAGCAACTCCACACCCTCATCAAAGAACTCGTTTTTATCGAGCCTGAAGTCTTTGACTTTATGGATTTTGTTATAGGCTATAAGATCTTCAATATCTTCCAACAAAATTTCTTTATCGTTCAGGTCAAGCCGATAAATCGCTTTTTCATTACCTTCCAGTTCTGCCTGGGTCTCTGCTTCGTTCCATACCATAGCGGTAGCATCATCTGGTTCATCGGCCAGAATCGTCAAGCTATTCACCACTAAGCTTTCAAACATTGGACTCATCATTTCAAATCCACCCCTTGGTTTTTAAAAACTCTGTTATTTCTGCCACCGTTTCTCCTGGACGACGATTTGAGGTGTCGCATAAAAAATTAGCAGCAGCGCGATATTTCTCCTCCCGCTCCGCCAGATTTTTTTTCTGCTCCTCTTTAAAGCTCATTCCGCTTTTCAAAGCAGGCCGGTTTCGATCATGACGAATTCTTTTAATTATAGTTTCGAGACTAGCGGTGAGAACAACACACACTCCGTCTTGTTTCAGATTCGCAATATTCGCATCGTTTAAAACCACCCCACCCCCACAATCAATGATACTATTTTTAGCCTTACCAGAAACTTCGGCTACGATTTCGGATTCCCGTTTTCGAAAACTCTCCCAACCCTCTTCAGCAACAATTTCAGGAATCGATTTACCAGCAGAGCGAGAAATCAGAACATCGATCTTATACAGTTCCATGCGCAGCTTCACGGAAAGAATTTTTGAGATCACCGACTTTCCCGTACCACGATAACCCAGCATTACAATATTCACGGAAATTCCACTTATTAAGCTTCTAATGAATTGACGAATCAAGCCTTTAAAAAATGAGGCCTTTCGCTTTATAGAGTCTATGAAGGTTAATAAAATATCTACAATGATGCAAACGAAAGATTATGAATCAATTATTCCTTCCTAAAAAGCTTTTCCAACCTTTAAAAAATGCCTATGATATAATTCAATCATTAAAAAAACCTTTTACCCACCGGAAAAGAGGTCGATGTGAAATATTTTATCAAAGCCATGGTTATCCTGATGACCATTATTATTTTTGCTCCCGCCGCCTTGGCAGAACAAACGCAAGAAGAAAGATTAGAAGCCCTTTGTACCGAAGGTAACTCAACAGCTTGTTTTAAAATGGGGGAACGCTATCGGGTCGTTGAAAGAGATAATAAAACCGCTCTCAAGTTTTATGAAAAAGCCTGCGATGCGGGATATATGACAGGGTGCACCAATGGTGGAATTCTTTTGGCTATGAAAGGGACACCGTATAGTAAAGATTTCAAACAGGCTCGAAAAATGTTTGATAAATCCTGTGAAGCTGGAGAAGACCCTGCCTGCTATAACCTAGGCACTCTGAACTACAAAGAAGGCAGACAAAAAAAGGCCATCAAGTATTACAAGAAAGCATGTGATATGGGTAATCAAGGGGGTTGCGCAAAAGAAAAGAGACTTAAGCGATAAACTCTATGCAAGATAAATTAAAAAACTGGGAAGAGCTTTGTAACGATGGCGAAAACTATGGCAACGAAGGCGAAAACTTGTCGCCGAAAGAAAAGATACTTTTCGAAAATATTAAGGACAAAAAAGTCCTTAAAATCCAGGATGCCTACCTTTTCTCTAAATCAGGAAAAATAGATGAAAATCACGGACGCGACCTCGCCGAAATGATCGCTCACTTCCCGTTTGTCAAAACCATTTCCAGCATCATTATCACCCATAACCAACTCGGACCAGAAGGTCTGCAAATTCTTGTTGATTCGCCTATCCTCCCAAAAGTGAATTATTTGCATTTAGGCTCTAACGATCTGGGAGACGAAGGCATGGCTATCCTTGCCCAGGCTGATTTATTTTCCGAAGTGGTGACATTAAATCTGGAATGCAATGGCATTACCGCAGAAGGAGCCAAAGCCCTGGCCCAATCACCTTTTCTTACAAAAGTGGAGCATATGAATCTGGTGGATAATCGTGTGGGAGATGAAGGCGCACTGGCCATTGCCGATTCAGAAAATTTAAGTAATCTGAATTATCTGCATTTGGGAGGAAACAGAATCAAGTCTGAAGAAGCAAAATCTGCGTTAAAAAACTCACCCAAACTGACTAAGCTGGAAAAGTTAAAAATATTTTAAATTTCCAGGGTCTTCCTTGAAAATCAAATCGCGTTTGGATCATCCGGCCGTAAAAGCTCCGGCCGCGAGTAATTGACAAGACCCGAGCCGTCATCAACTTCCTCTTTAATTACCAAAGTTTTGAGTTTTTTCAACGTTTTACTTTCATAAATAGCTTGCGCTCCTTCTGCATCAAAATAATTCCTGCCCGCATAAAGCTTGATCAGGCCACTCATTGAAACGGATTCACCCAAAGCCTTTGCACCCTCATTACCAAATCTATTCTGCGATATTCGAAGCGTTTTCAGGGATTTCCATTTAGGGGCTTGTGCTAGAATTTTAATGGATTCATCTTTAATTTTATTGGCTGAAATATCTAACTCTTCTAACTGATCAGCCAACTCTCCTTTAATGAATTCGCTGAACCCTTTTTCATCAACATAGCTACGCTCCATCTCGAGCTTCTTCAGCTTAGGAAAAGTAGTGGTCGTGCTCAAAGACTTAGCCGTTTCGTTTCCGGCTTCATTCCAACCTATATCCAACGACTCCAAGTTTTGAAAATGATTGGAAAGCAGCATTTCCGCAATGGATAAATCACTTAAACGGTTATCTGAAAGAACCAGAACTTTTAGGTTTTTAATTTTTATCTTTTCAGATTGCGCAAGTTCACTCAATCCTTTCCCCGTTAAGAAATTTATCTGCAAATAAAGCTCTTCTAATCCACAAAGGATATCGGACTCGAAAAGATTCAACAATGCTTCGTCATTGATCTGGTTATCACTTAAGTCGAGCGATCTGACTGACTTCATAAGCGAATAATTGCCAATGATTTTCACCTCATCCGTAGCTATATATTTTCCTGAAAGTTTTAGCGAATCAGGGCTTTCCTCCAGTAAGGGTTTTAAAGTTGCCTCAAGTTTTTCAGCTTTTTCCTCATAAGAGGGCTCAAATTCTTCGTACTCTGCATCTCCACCACGTTCAATGCCCATTTAGCTCTCCTGATTACCAATCGGTCTTAGAAAATTTCTTAATAGCTTTAATGAATAACTATATCTTATCCCCTCTAGTATTCATATATGAATTGGAAACAAGCCTATTTTGCTAATCTCATATGAACTCTTCTGCACACCAGAAAACTCATAATAGCTATTATTTCAAATGACTATAAAAAATACCCTCTCGTCTAACACTAAAATATTAAAAATAATTAATGCCGGATTAACAGCTTTTTAATTTTGTATGCTTAGAATGATTTTAATGAACTTGATCTACCACCTTTATTAGGACAGGCAATATAACGGAGGGATTCACTATGGAAATGTTTAGAACAATCGATATTCGCGGTCTTTCATTTTTTAAAGCTTTTGAATTAGCTTCCGAAGAATTCAGAAGAGTGAAAAAGAATGGCATTTTAGAATTGATTCTTGATAAGAAGAAAAACTTCACTGAAGATTTCACCAAGTGGGCCAAAAGTCAGGGCTGCAGAATTTCTG
>CALJGH010000033.1 GCA_938073925.1 uncultured Nitrospinaceae bacterium | reverse complement strand
TTCAGTGACCACCCCCCAATTGCAAATCAGCCCCCACTTAGAACTACTTTCTACGAGGTCAACTCACTAATGCATCAAGCCCTCTTTCAGCATTATCTTCAACTATCACCACCCGTTTTGGCAAGCAAACTGAGATCAGGTCTGAATAATGGATGTAACCGGATTTAATGCAAACTTTCAACTTGCATGGAGAACGTAAAATTCATGCTTTACCATCGCGAATCTCAATTCGGGTTACACCCAACTGCCCTACCACATACCTGATCCAAAGTAATAAAAAAATTCCGGCGTTGAACAGAATACAAAGAAGAATCAGAGCCTTATCGCCGCCGCTGAATTTCAAAAGACCTTTCATTTTTGCCATTGGGCATCATCCAGATGAACTTGCGGCTGTAAATAGGTATCAAAATAAATACTCATCGTTTCCAATCCTGAAAAATAATTACGTCTCGCAAAGGCTTCTGCACCCGGGCCTTGGTAGCGGCGGGAGAATACCGCCAGTCTTTGTGCCGTTCTCAATTTAAAATTACGATCAAATGCTTCCCGTTCTTGCAAAGTCATTCCCGTTACAGGAGGTTTTTGGTTTATTCGGTGACGTAGCATATTTAAGAAAACCTCATCTGTTTCCCATTTCAAGGGTGGCAAAAGAGATACTGTAGAAAATTCCAGAATCGGCCGGTCATCCGATATCTCTCCTGAATTTTCCAGAAAAGCAGACAAGTGGTTGGCATCTGTAATAAAAAAATCAGCAAAGTCCAAAAAAGACATTACTTTTATTTCTTCCGCAACTTTTTTTAGTTCGGGATTATTCAACTTGGTAACGAAAAGGTTTTTATCAATATTTATTTTTTCACGTGATCCTATCAAAAGAACAATGCGGGTCAAAAAACTGTTCCAGACAGAAGACTCTGGAAATACGTTTTTGAAAGTCTGGGTAATGGATCGAGCATCCTCACGCCCGACAAGGTGCAATGGCAGCCACTGGACCAGAATCCCATCTTCTTTTAAATGATTCAAAGCCAACTCATAAAATTCTTTAGAATAGAGATTAACAACGCCTGCCTGTAAAGGCGACATTGGCTCCATAACGATGACATCATAGCGAGTTTTTGACCAACGCAAAAAGGCTCGCCCATCCTGAATAAACATTTTCGTATTGGGCCGCTTTAAAACATCATGATTCCAATCGGAAAACCATTTTGAAAACTTCAAAACATTCTTATCGATCTCCACACCGTGGACATTGGCGTTCGAGAACAGAGAAGCGATGCCCAGTGTGTTACCAGTTCCGAATCCAATCACCAGAACATTTTTCGGTTCTGGATGAAGCACCATAGGAACAAAGCCCATGGCCTGCATATAAGCACTTCCAGAAAAAGATCTGGAAACCGTAGCGGTACTGAACCCATCCAGATAAATAGTTCGCGCCCCAGATTCAGTATCCTCCACCACACTGATCGTGGAAAATTCTCCCTCCTTATAATCAAGGAGTTTTATCCTGTCTTCGGGAACATTTATTTCCAACCGGGCCAAATTATGAACCCCTGATTCCCCTTTTTCAATTTGCGGTACAAAAATCGTTTTTCCGACTATCAACACAACCAATACAACAGCCAATATTAAAACTGGATTCTGCTTGCGATACTTTGCTAACACAAAAACTCCAAACAAAATCAACACGGCATAAATCAAATAAATGGACAAGCGAATGCCAAATAGAGGAATAAAAACAAACGGTGTCAATATCGTTCCCAGCACTCCACCTAATGTATTAATGGAGTAGACATTGCCAATGGCTTTGCTCACAGCTTGCAACCGAAACGAATAAATATGGTTTGCCAGCGGGAACAACAGACCAAAACCAAAGGTAGGAACAAACATCAAACCAAATGCAAACAGAAATCTTATAAAGAGGGTTTTCTCTGGAGAGTTTTCAATACTATAAAAAAATCGATCTGTCAGCGAAGTCCACTCTGTCAGGTTCTCCAGCAGGGGCAGGATTCCAATACAGACCAGTCCAATCGAAATTTCAATTAGGATAAATTTTAATATCCAATTGGACTCGCCGAGCAGTCTCCTGGCAACCAGACTGCCAAACGCGATGCCAGACAAAAAAGTGGCCAGTATCAGCGCAAAAGAAAAAAGCGTTGTACCCATGGGAAAAACGAGAATCCTCGTCCAGAGAATTTCACTGGAAAGGGATGCCATACCGGAATAGGCAAACATCACAAAAACCAGCAGATTTATGTTTCCAATGTCTTCATCAGCTACAGAATTGTTGTTTTCCTTTTTTGCACTGATATGCTGTTGATCTACCTGATAAAAAATACGTCCGCATACAAAACATACCAAAAACACCAGAGCATTGAGTAACACCCCGAACCAGATCGCCCCCTGAACTCCCCATAGCTGAATTGCAAAAAATTGCGTAAAAAGACAGCCAAAAACAGCGCCCAAAGTATTCCATCCATACAAAAGAGAAATCTTGGAAAAAACCTGTCGCTTTTCATTTCCTACAGCCCAGCAGCTGACCAATGGAAGGGTCGCACCCATGAGTAAAGTAGCGGGAAGCATCAAAAACGTACCCAACAGGAACTCCATAATATGGACCATGAGTCCGGCTTGCCCATCTGATGGCAATACTAAAGGATAAATTTTTTCCAACAACTCCAATCCTAACGGAAAGGACAAGGCATACAATCCTATCAATCCTTCAAAAATGCCATACCAGAGAATCAACCGTTTCGATCCGTCACCTTTTGCAAGTATCCGACCCATTCCCCAGGCACCGCCAGCAAGACCCAGCATGAAGGCGCACAATACGGCACTCAAAGCATATAAGGTTGCTCCG
>CALJGH010000032.1 GCA_938073925.1 uncultured Nitrospinaceae bacterium | reverse complement strand
GATCTGGGAAAAAAAGATACTTTTTTTGCCACAACCATAGGGTCTTTCGGGTTATAGGCACTACCTTCAAAATATCAGCGGCAGTAATTCGTGACATAGTGCTTCCTGTCCTTGTATTGGAACAATCTTTTCTAATGGATAACTAAATATATAGTATTTTTCAGCCAAATGACACAGTTAATGTAAATTATCCTTACCCCCCAAAAGGTGTTATTTGAATTTTATATAATTGTTTTATTTATATATTTAAATTTAATTTGTTAATCTAGTTTATGAGAATGTTGATAAATAGTTTTTAAAATTTATGTGAAAAAGTTCTATCAAAAGGAATTCAAGGAAAAGGCTTCAAAATCCGATAAATATCATATAAATCAACTATTTATTTTGGAAAAGCTCGACGATCAAAGAAAACTCAAACAATTCAGCTTTCGTTTATCATATCAATTGATGAGCCTGGGAAATATATTGATCGCTATAAAAATTGAAGTAATAGGTCTGACATTAAAAATACTTAATATCAGGTTAACATTAATTTAATCCGTCTAACTTAACCTAAATAGATATATTTCAATGCATTTTAAGGTTTGGAGTTCAAAGTATATGGGTTTTATCAGGAAAATTATAATCTGTGGTTTCACTATTACAGCCTTATCTTTTGCAGCGCAAAAGGGTGTCGCCGAAGAGGTCTCCACATCTCCTCTTCCGGTTTCTTTAAGTCTGAAAGAAACCATTAAAGACACATTAAAAAATAACCTTAGCATAGCGGTTCAAAAATATAATTCAAAAATTGTTGAGCAATCCATTTTTGAAAAAGAAGCAGATTTTGATACCACCTTTGATTTTGAATTTGCTCTCGGTGAGGAAACTCGTCAGGCTGCAGGCGCATTTGCTAACCCCAGCAAAAGTAGAGCACAAAATTATGACTGGGACTTTTCTATTGCACAAAAATTTGTGACAGGAGGTGATTATGAGTTGAGTTTTGATACAAACAGAAGTTTGAGCAATTCGACCTTTGTTGGTCTCAATCCGCAATACACATCTGATTTTAATTTATCGCTAACCCAGCCTCTATTAAAAGATTTTGGGATTGATAATAACAAGCGTGAAATTTATATCGCTAAAAACAATCAGAAGATATCCGACTATGAATTTAAAAAGTCTGTCATTGATGTTATTACCGAAGCTGAGAATATATACTGGGATCTGGTTTTCAGCATTGAAGACTTGAAGGTAAAGAAAAAGTCGCTGGAACGAGCACAAGATTTGGAAAAGCAGGTTAAAGCTCAGGTTGAGGTTGGCACCATGGCCCCCCTGGAAGTTTTACAAGCGCAATCAGAAGTTGCCTCTCGCGATCAGTTGCTCTTAAGCTCTCAGGATCTTATTCTCGATAACGAGGATAATTTGAAAAATATTCTAAATTACACCTTCGACTCCGAGCGTGGCCAAAAAAACATTCGTCCGATAGATGCCCCGTTGTTTGATCCGGGTAAGGAAGGCACTCTTGATCAGGCTTTGCAGGCAGCTTTAAGTCAGAGACCCGATCTTTTAGGTAAAAAGAAGGAGCTAGATAACCGCAATATTGAAGTCAAATACAATGAAAATCAGATATACCCAACACTCGATCTAGTGAGCAGTTTGGGGCTCAATGGTATCAGTGGTGAGGCTATAAATATTACCAGTGGTACTGTTCAGGGACTCAGCAAGTTTGGTGGAGGATATGACAATGCCCTAAGCGAACTCACTACTGGAAAATATCATTTGTGGCAATTTGGACTGAATCTAAGCTATCCCCTTGGCAACCGTGCCGCAAAAAGCAAATTAACTTCAAAGAGGCTTGAGATTGCTCAGTTATTACTAGATATAAAAGATCTGGAAAGAACCATTACCCTAGAAGTTCGCGAAGCCTACCGGCAAATTAAAACGGATATAAAAAGAGTCCATGCGGCTCGAATCGCAAGAGAATTTGCCGAAGAGAAGCTTAATGCAGAAGAGAAAAAATTTGAAGTTGGGCTTTCTACTAGCTTCAATGTGCTGGAGTTTCAGGAAGACCTTGCAGAAGAGCAAAGCAATGAAATCAAGGCAACGATTGACTACAAAAAATCTAAAAACCGTTTGCGTCAAGTTAAAGCGCAAACTCTTGCTGACAACAATATTCAATTGACTGAAGGCGATGAAACATGAAAAAAGCCCTGATTCTAACCGGGGCGTTGATTCTCGTTGCCGCATTTTACTTTTCGGACAGTGAATTAGAGCCTCCCGCAAAACCCGTATTTAAAATTGCGGAGGTAACGCAAGGTCCCATATCTGTCAACATCTCTGCTACAGGTGTCGTAGAACCTAATTTTAAAGTAGAAGTGAAGTCCAAGGCCAGTGGTGAGGTTTTATCGTTTCCTATGCTTGAAGGTGATAAGATCAAGAAAGGCACTCTGCTTTTGCAACTGGACAAATCCGACGAAAAAAGAAATGTTGATAAAGCACAAGCCGACCTCTCCAGCGCTACTGCAAAACTGAGAAAAGCCGAAACCGCCCTGACCCTGCAAAAGACAAAATACGAGACAGATCTAAAAACATCACAGTCTGAAGTGCAAAGCGCTATAACCAACCTCAAGGATAGTGAAGACAAATTTAAAAGACAGATCGATTTGTTCAAACAAAAAGTGGTATCGCAAGAGTCGTTGGATTCCGCGCAAACCCTCTACAAAGTTAATCAACAAAACTTAATCCAAGCAGAATCGCAATTTCAGGCGGCAAAGGATTCCATTCACGATATCACAATGAAAGAGAATGAAGTTGAACTGGTCAATACTGAAGTGATACGTGCGAGAATAGCCTTGGAGGAAGTAGAGGAAAGGCTTGAGGAGACAGAAATTTTTGCTCCTATAACGGGTGTAATTATTGAAAAACTCATTGAGGAAGGTCAGATCATTGCATCCGGGATATCTAATAACGGTGGAACCGCTCTCGCTACCCTAGCCGATATGTCGCGTCTGTTTATCATCGCCGATATTGATGAAACAGATATAGGATCTATTAAAATAGGGCATAAAGTTACGATAACGGCAGACGCATTCTCGGACAGAAAATTTAAAGGTCTGGTGAAACGCATTGCCCCGCAAGGATTAGTCGAAAACAGTATCACCATATTCAAAGTAAAAATTGAGGTGCTTGGAAAAGGGCGCAAAATTTTAAAGCCCATGATGTCTGCCAATATAGATATAGTTACCGAGCATGTTGAGAATACCGTTTTCACTTCACGAGCTGGCATTCGTGATGGAGAGCAGGGGAAATTTGCTATGGTCTTAAAGGAGGATAAGCCGGAGAAAATTGCAGTGCAGACCGGAATAAGAAATCCTATTCACGTGCAAATCGTTTCCGGCCTTATTCCCGGAGATCAGGTGATTTTGGGAGATTGGGAAAAAGCTTTGGAAGAAGCTAAAAATGCCAGCACGACAGGTTCCTCGTTAAAGAAAATTCTTTGGATGATCCGTTCCAAATAGCCATGAGGTCGTTTTGATTGCTATCGAAAATCTTTCTAAAACTTATGACTCCGGCACGTTGACTGTTTCGGCTTTGCGTGAAGTCAGCTTTCAAATTAAGAAAGGTGAGTTTGTCGCTATCATGGGTCCTTCAGGAAGCGGCAAATCTACTTTGATGAACCTGCTAGGCTGCCTCGACCTACCAACCACGGGCAGTTATCACCTCGAAGAAGTTGATATAGGAAGCTTAAAACAAAATCAACTGGCAGAAGTGAGGAATCGACGAATCGGATTTGTCTTCCAAAGCTTCAACCTACTGCCTCGGGCCACTGCTCTTGAAAACACCGAGTTGCCTTTACTTTATGGCAGAGTTGCCAATTCGACGGAAATAGCCATGCAGGCTTTGGAAAGAGTCGGATTAAAGCATCGAGCGAAGCATAAACCCACTGAGCTTTCAGGCGGAGAAAAACAAAGAGTCGCCATCGCGAGGGCTCTAGTGAACAAACCTGCCATCATTCTTGCAGATGAACCCACCGGAAACCTCGATTCAGAGACTGGAGAAGAAATCATGTCTCTTTTTCATGAATTGAACTATGAAGCTGTGACTCTCATTCTGGTGACGCATGAAACAGAGATAGCGCAACAGGCTAAACGAATGATCCAAATGAAAGATGGCAGGATTGTCAAAGACGAGGCGGTAATTTCATGCTGATCTTCGACTTATTCAAGATGGCGATAAGGAGTCTGGTATCTCATAAACTGCGAACATTTTTAACGGCTTTAGGGATCATCATAGGTGTTGCATCGGTAATATCAATGGTATCTATTGGCGAGGGTGCGCGACAACAAACCTTGAGTACCATTTCTAAATTTGGAACTAATATTATAACCATCAAACCGGGACAGCAAAAATCGCGTCACGTTACTACGGGAAAAGTAGATACCTTGATGCTGTCCGATGCTTATTTCATTGAAAAACATGTGCCTCTCATTACTGGCG
Organism: uncultured Nitrospinaceae bacterium; assembly: GCA_938073925.1. GTDB lineage: Bacteria > Nitrospinota > Nitrospinia > Nitrospinales > VA-1 > UBA8687. The sequence goes on along the minus strand of CALJGH010000032.1, from coordinate 1,170 downwards.
TGGCCGCCCAGGTTTATCGTTCGGCACAATTAAAATTTGGCAATAAAAATTCCAATTCGACTGTTCGAGGGACAGGTAAAAATTACGTTCGGCTTGCAAATTTTGAAATGAAAAGGGGTCGTTATTTCAACCAACAGGAAATCATTGCTTCAAAAAGGGTTTGTGTCCTAGGCGCAACGGTTGTCAAAAATATTTTTGAAGAAGCCAATCCGTTGGGCAAGACAATCAAAGTCGATGGTAAGAATTTCATGGTCATTGGTACAACAGAGCCTAAAGGAGCATTGAGCTGGTTTGACCCCGACGATCAGATTTTTATCCCGGTTACCACAGCGCAAAAACGTGTCTTCGGGATGGATCATATTCAGTCCATTGATGTGCAGGCTGAAAAGATCGAAGACCTTGAACTTATAAAGGAAGACATTTCCCAATTATTGAGACTACGACACAATATTGCGGACGATAAGGAGAACGATTTTTATGTGCAAAATTCCTCACAATGGCTGAATAGCTGGGGAGATGCCTCTAAAACATTCACCTATTTATTAGGGGGTATTGCTGCCATTTCTCTCATGGTGGGTGGCATTGGTATTATGAATATAATGCTGGTTTCAGTTACCGAACGTACTCGTGAAATTGGTATTCGAAAAGCCATCGGTGCAAAGAAAAGGGAAATCCTGGAACAATTCCTGATCGAGTCGGTCGTAATCAGTTTTCTTGGTGGGAGTGTCGGTATTTTGTTAGGTGTGGGAATCTCTGAAATGGTTTCAAATATTGGCGGATGGGACACGATCGTTTCCACACAATCTATTCTTCTTGCCTTTGGATTCTCTGTTGCTATAGGAGTGTTTTTTGGATTTTATCCTGCTAATAAAGCTGCAAATATGAATCCAATAGAAGCCTTGCGATACGAGTGACTCTCTCCCTCTTGCCATTCCCGGTAATATCCTATACTTTAAGCGTGTATTATGGATATCCTTCCTGACAGAAAGAAATTTATCCATCTGGCTGCTTCTTCATCCAGAGTTCCTATATGCGGTGAAGAGCGAATCCCCGAATTAGACCCCTTCCTTCTTTTTAGAGAACTCTTTCAAAATTCAGAACAGTCTTTTTTGCTGGAAAGTGGTAAAGGCCCTATAGAAACAGCGCAATTTTCATTTTTTGGTTGCTCCA
>CALJGH010000031.1 GCA_938073925.1 uncultured Nitrospinaceae bacterium | reverse complement strand
CTGCAAGCATTCTCAAGGGTTCGATAGATGATGATGATATCTTGCAAAAGATATTTAATATCCTTAGGATCTTTTTTGACAGGCTCTTTTTTTAAATCAAAATAAGGTTTGTACTCTTTTAAAATTCTTACCGTATCGCTGATGATAGATTCTTCCCACGGAACTTTGTTCCAAACAAAGAAAGTTCTCAGCCACCTAACTCTATCTATCGCATCTTCCATATGCATGGTCAAGCTGAGTTTATCCTTGTTGCTATGTGGCAAAGTGCCACCCCACATTTTCAGACTGAGTTCGAGCTGATAGGGGGCAAAAGCTTCCTTGTAAACATCAGCATAGATAGCGACCAGCTTCTCCATATTTTCATGTTTGTCGAGCGGACTATTCTGCGGCAGATTTACTATGGAATACAGCCTCCATACTCGCCGACGCGCCTGGCCATTGGGCTTGGCGATCAAATAGGTTCCTCCCCAGATACCTGAAGTCAACGAAATATCAATCCCATAAATTTCTTTTAGACGGGAGATGACCTCTGTCCCGATATTTCGGTACAACTCGTTTATGTAGTAGAGGTTGATCAGATGATCGTCAGAAAAAACCGGCCCGGAAGCTTTGGGTGAATTTGCCATAAAATGCCTGAATGGAGTAAAAAAAAATTCCACCCCCCTACTAAACCGGGGATGGAATTAAATTTTTCTGATAAATTATTCCTGATGGAATTATTTTACATGTGTAACAAATACAGTTATGCCATCAGATACCGCAGGATTGAAGGGAACGTGATTACCCTGTGCAAAAAGAGCAGTGATCGTGTGTTGTCCTTTAGCCAATTCCAATGTTTTACATTTTGATCCATCACCCATATGAACATGGTTTCCATCTTTGCCAATAGGCTTGCTCAAATCCCATGGAAGAGGCACATCGATCAATAAATGATGATGCCCTTTACCTGAATTCACACCATTTTTAGCAGGCTCAACGGTGTAACCATTGGTTGCCATGCAAACTTGTAACGGGCTGCTCACATTAGAAAGAGTCGCTGGTGAAGTAATTGAAAGAGCCTTGCTTGAACTAGCAACACTCGCAGTAGATCCACCGCCAGGTTGACCCGCACAGCCTATAAACGCAACCACTACCATCAACATAAGTACTTTAGAAATGATTTTCATAAACTCCTCACAAAAAAAAGTTGAACAAATTAATAAACTGAAAGCACCATCTAAAATTTTAAAACGCTGAAAAAATATTTTTCGAACGGTAAAGTTGACACTTAATAATTACAATTTGTTTTTCCCGAATATATCACCCTATTGCCTGCGCAACTTCGGCAACAAAAAGGTGTCTCAAAAAAATAATTTTTTTAATATTATCTATGAAAATAGAAATAAAATCAATGGTATCATTTAAGAAAATCCTCCCGTAAGCTATAAATAGGAGAAGGGAAGGACTATACTTCCGGAAAATTTTGCTATAGAAATTTTGATATAAAGATATGAAAAAAGAGCAAAGAGTCCTTAAAATCCTTAGATATTTTTCCCCCAGAACCCGGAAATACGCAATCGGTTTAATTCTGTTTGCTGCATTTTGCATATATCAACCGGCAATGAGTTTCTCGGACTCGAAAAAATCAACGGTCTGGAAGAATCTGGAGCCAGGCCTTGATTTGGGAATATTTACGGCTCCGATAAAATCAGCATTTGGTGACTCATTGATCAGAATTTTGCGGGCCGATACCCAATTTTTCGCTCTGAAGCTGTTAAATTCTTCTGCCTTAATAACTCCCCACAAATATTCAGCTAAAAAATGGGCCAACAAAAATTCTCTTGTATCTGCTATCAATGCCAGTATGTACCAGAGAAATCAGGTTTCGAGTGTTTCCTATATGAAAACCGGGAAACACGTGAACAGCACTTGGGTGTCTCAGGACAAAACTCTTCTGGCCTTTGATCCCACTGAAAAAAATATGCCCACAGTCAGAATTATTGATCGGGAATGCGAAGATTTCAGTATCCTACGAAAACAATATGCAACTCTGATTCAAAGTATCCGCATGGTCTCCTGCAAAGGGGAAAACGTTTGGGCACCCCAAAATAGAATGTGGAGCACAGCTGCAGTTGGCACGGACCATCGCGGAAGAGTTTTATTCATCCATGTTCGATCTCCTTATCCCACTCACGAATTAATCAATATGCTTTTACAACTTCCGATAGATTTAAAGCGCGCAATGTATGTTGAGGGAGGTGCCGATGCGCAACTATATATCAATACAGGAAAAGAAGAGCATGAGTTCATTGGGAGCTATTCCACCGGCTCCAGAGAGCATGACGAAAATACTTTTTCCAGACCCATTCCAAATGTATTGGGACTCCTCCGGTTAAAAAAATAACAGGGTCAAAAATTGTCGAAAATAAAAACTCTTCATTGTCGTTCCCGTTATCGGATTATGTCAGGCGATCTGATTGCCTTAGGGCCCGGAAAAGTGGACTTGCTGGAATCTATCGATCAGGAGGGATCCATATCGCAAGCTGCAAGGCAAAGCCACCTCAGCTACCGGCGTGCCTGGGATATGGTCGATACTATGAATCGTTGTTTTAAAAAACCGCTAGTAAAAAGCGCGACAGGGGGGAAAGGCGGTGGTGGCGCAGAGCTCACTCCTTTAGGCAAAAAAGTAATAGTAATTTATCGCGAGATGGAAAAGAAAGCCGGCCAAGCCACGCAAGAAGAATGGAACTCCCTCAAAAAACATCTCACCCTCTAGCTAGCGAGGCTATAGGTCTATTCCCTTTCTACTAGACTATCATTCTCAAGCTTCTAGAAATAATTTTTTGCTACGGTGTGCTTTGATCACGTAATTAAATCTGGATCGCCGCGCTCCTTTCAGGCACTCGCGATTGCAGGCCGAGGGGTTGGTGTGAACATACCACATCTTGTTAATATTCCCAGTGAGTTCGTGTCGTTTTAAGAGTCCTAACCTAATAGCCTGAGGCAGCTTGCCGCTTATTTGCCATGATTTCCAAGCCAATGAATTTTATCGACAGATCATCGCCAGGGTGCTGACTGTAGGCATCTGTTTCGTCTTCGTATTCATGAAAGTCGAAATGCGAAACATCAAACCCCACATGCCTGACATCCTTTATTAAGGTCTCGCAAAAATTCTCTTCGATCTCGACTAGAGTTTCTTTATATCCATGTATGAGTTTGTCGCCGTATTCGGGTTTTTGCCCACGTCTTAATATCTGGCATTCCAGATCGGTATCGAGAATCAATAATAACCCGTCAACCTCTAAAGCTTCGATTGCCCATTGCAGGAATTTTTTTCGGTCACCTCTTTGCAAATGATGCAAAAACTTGTTGGCGAGAATGCAGCCGCAACTCCTTCCAAGAGGCCCATCAGGAAAATCAATATTTAAAATTTCGACATTGGTTTTTCCAGAAAGTTTTACGAAATGGGTTAACCCCATAATGATGAATGGCAGGTTATCGGTAAGGATCAGTTTCGGGTAATCTTTAGGCCAATCATGGATCAGACGAAAACCAGCGAGTCCCGTGGCGACATCCATGATTGAGCTTTTCAAGCCAGGGGGGATCATCTCCATAGGATTGTCCCACGGAAAATTTTCCGTCTGAAAAAGATAGATACTGTAACTTTCACTCAACAACCGGACCATTCGGGCATCGCTTAACAGCAGTGGATTATCTTGAATCGTTTTCGCTAATTCCTGAAAAAGGATTGAAAATTTTTCATTTATCTGATCTGTAGAGTCCGATAGAGCCACCTTGTTTTTTTTAAGGTTCATATGAATATGGTCAAGATTCAAATAAACAGCGGGTCGTTCGTGTTGTACATAGATAAGATCGGCAAGATCGATCATGATTTCAGGATAAAGGGATTGCAACAACAGGTTAAAGACAGACTGATTTTCTCGCCCCTCATCTGTTTCGGGAAACCCTATATGCTCATCTAAATAATAAAAAAAAGCCGTGACCCGTTGACATAACTCAGGCGACTTGGAATGTTCCAAGCCAGAATATTTTTTTCCAGCCTCGGTGAGCAGAGGCAATCGGTTTTGTGATTTAATAAATAGAGAAGGGTTCATTATGGCCAATCCCAACCTACGCGTCCGAGCAGATAAAATGTGATCAAAAGGCAGGGTAGAAAAAAGGGGACAGCAGGAAAAATATTGTCACCCAATAGAAAATAAATTGCATTGCCCGACCTTCCCGCATAAATAAAGGCTAGAACTTGGGCTAGGAGTTTTTTCTCCTGTAAAAGATAATATGTAAGAAAACCTATAAATAAAACATACGCCAGAAATGAAAGTAAAGCAGAGGCATCAAAGTTGAGTGCCGGGATAAATTTCACCACCACGACCAGATAAATCAGGTTCATTATGAGAAACCCATATCCCGCTTGCTTGAACTTTCGCGCGCGACTAGAAGTTTGTGTAGAATCGGAGAGAATCGAATTTTCAGAATTGTTTTCCAACGGTTTATTTTCCAGTGAATTGAAGCGGCGGTTGCAGTTAATTCCGGGGTATGTTAGCTTCCATTTCTTATATTAGCATTTAAATTTTAACCTTCCAATTCATCTGATTATGTTGCCTGTAGAAGAACAGCTAAAGACCCTGCGCAGAGGGACATCTGAAATCATTGATGAAAAAGATCTAGCCAAATTGCTGGCAAAGGAAAAACCTTTGCGCATCAAAGCCGGTTTTGACCCTACGGCACCCGACCTGCAGCTGGGGCATACCGTGCTCTTACATAAAATGAAACAGTTTCAAGACTTAGGGCACGAAGTTATTTTCCTCATAGGAGATTTCACAGGGATGATCGGCGATCCAACAGGACGCTCTGAAACAAGAAAAAACCTCACGCCTAAAAAAGTCCAGGAAAACGCCAAAACTTATCTAGAGCAAGTATTCAAAATTTTAGATAGCGAAAAAACGACGGTCGCTTATAACAGCGAGTGGATGGGAAAATTCACATCCGTAAATATGATCGAACTGGCCGCACACTATACGGTGGCGCGTATGCTAGAGAGAGACGATTTTCAAAAGCGGATGGCAAAAAATCTTCCCGTCTCTATTCATGAACTGATGTACCCATTGATACAGGGATACGATTCCGTTGCTCTAAAATCCGATGTCGAGTTGGGTGGTACCGATCAAAAATTCAATTTGCTGGTGGGTCGTGATCTGCAACGGGCTTATGAACAGAAACCACAGATTGTTCTTACTATGCCGCTTTTAGAAGGCACCGATGGCGTGCAAAAGATGAGTAAGAGCCTGAATAACAGCATTGGGGTATTCGATCCTCCAAATGAAATGTTTGGCAAGATCATGTCTATCTCCGATGAATTGATGTGGCGGTATTACGAACTGTTAAGCCAGGTCTCAACAGATGAGTTGGGCTCTATGCAAGAACAGGCAAAATCGGGAGCTTTGAATCCGAAAAACGCTAAATTGGAATTAGCCAGAGAAATTGTCACCCTTTATCATTCTTCAGCAGAGGCTGAGGCAGCTGCAGGTGAATTCGAAAACGTGTTCAAGAAAAAAAATCTCCCTGAAGATATTCCTGTCATCACGGGGTGGGGACAGGAAACGCGTGGCATCTGCACTATACTCAAAGAAAACAAAATGACCGATAGCACCTCGGCGGCACGCAGACTGATTCAGCAAGGATCGGTAACGGTGAATGGGGAAAAAGTCTCGGATGTGAACCAGGAGTTCTCGGGAGATAAGGAATACATGATTAAAGTGGGCAAGAAAAGGTTTCTCAAAATCGAACCCGATTAGCGCTTGCTTCTTATCTTGTTGCCCACGTGCATATCGTAATTGTTTTGGACAATAACGGCGGTCGCTGTTTTTTTCTCGATTTCCGGGATATAGTAAACCTCAAAAACATCGCCTGCATGAACACCATTCTCCCACCCTTTATCGATGCATACGATGTCTGTAATCCCGACACCCATTTTATCCAGCTTGGTGGCAACAATATAGCCTTCAAGAAATTTATTACCGCTATTAGCAGACAAAGGCGCGGTAACTTCCTGATAAGGGGTCAGCAATGCGCCCAGATTAATCTCATCGTCGGCCATTAACACATTTGTATAAGATGTAGTGTCTCCAACCTCAATAACTTCCAGTTCACCGTGTATCATTAACTGGGAACCCAAAGGTTCGCCAGTAGAATACAATAGTTCATTATTTGCAAAGCCAGCACGGGGTCGTTCGTACTTCGAGATTTACCTTTTTGAACCATAAACCGGATGATAAATAATTCGTTCTTTAGAATAAACGGTGAACTTATATCCTAATTCCAATTCTTCTCAACTAAATAATAGGTCGACATGAAACAACCGTTCACCGCGGCCTGGCTAAAGCTCTTTGTGCTTGAATAAAAACAGCTTACAACATTTAAGGGGTTTTAAAAAAATAAGCATATTTATAAAAACCCCTTAACCAATATTTTTATCGTGGCTTGAATTCCACAAAACCTGTCCATATAAACCTTGAAAAAACGTATCTCCTGATTGCTGTTTTTTCGTAGATTTTGGTATAACTTAAACCATTCAAAATAACAATAAAACAGATTGATTCCAGTAATAAGCTTGGCAATAATTGTCTGGATAGAGGGTTACAAAA
>CALJGH010000030.1 GCA_938073925.1 uncultured Nitrospinaceae bacterium | reverse complement strand
TTTCATTAAAATATTAGAGTACTTGAGGGAGAGGTGGCCGAGCGGTTGAAGGCGCACGCTTGGAAAGCGTGTGTAGGTTTACCCCTACCGAGGGTTCGAATCCCTCCCTCTCCGCCACCAGGCTACGCCCGGAGGCAAAATTTAGGCGCACGTCAACAAACTATGGGTGTTGCGTTTTTTACCAAAGTCGATAAAATTTCTTCCCTTGTAATAGGGTTATTCGCCGCAGAGGAAATGACAGTATATTGTTTAGCCGAGTTGGAATTTGTTAATAGTTATTAAAATTACCTGCTCTCGTTAGAGAGTAAATTTTTTTTTGGCAGTTTTGTTGGGCCTCACGCAACATGGCTTTGTGAAATCCGTCAGGTCCGGAAGGAAGCAGCGGTAGCGAAATCCCGTGTGTGCTGTGAGATACCCAGCAATTCTGCCTCTAGTTCCCCGTCGTTTATTACAAGGCTTCGCCGAATGGACTTCCAGGTTTCCGCCCGTAAATGGCGTCCACAAAAATTCAGTGAGTTGATTGGACAAGAACATATTGTCCGCACCCTTTCTAATGCCATAGAGCTGGAGCGTGTCTCCCATGCTTTTTTATTCTCTGGTACTCGCGGAGTAGGTAAAACTACAACCGCACGAATTATTGCCCGTGTCCTCAATTGTGAAAAAGGTCCGACCATAGACCCTTGTGGAGTCTGTACTTTCTGTACTGAAATCACTGCAGGAAACTGTATCGATGTTCAGGAGATAGACGGAGCTTCCAACAATGGGGTTCAGGAAGTTCGCGATTTGATTGATAACGTGCAATATGCCACCTCGGCAGCCCGATACAAGGTTTACATCATTGACGAAGTTCATATGCTTTCCAAAAGTGCTTTCAACGCATTATTGAAAACACTTGAAGAACCTCCGCCACGGGTTATTTTTATTTTTGCTACGACTGAACTTATAAAAATTCCAGAGACCATTCTTTCCCGTTGCCAGTGTTTTGAATTCAAACCATTGTCGCAACCGCAAATCACGCAACAGTTGGAACTGATTTGTGAACAGGAAAATATTGAAATCGAAAAAAGAGGACTCGAAGATATTTCAAAAATCGGCGCGGGAAGTATGCGCGATGCCCAGAGCCTGCTTGATCAGGTCATTGCCTACAGCGGTCGCAAAGTAAACTCCGAATCCGTTGAAGCTGTGCTTGGCATTGTAGGTGGGAACACTCTTGAAACATTTGTCGATAAATTGATAGACCGGCAACCGGCGGCTCTGGTTTCTCTGATACAAGAAATCGTAAGGCAGGGAAAAGACCTGGGACTGTTCTGCCGCAGTCTGATGGAATATTTAAGAAACCTTTTGATCGTGAAAATTTCAAAAGAACCCGAAGGTTTATTAAATTCTCATACCTATAGTTTGGAGATATTAAAAAAACAGGCAGAGAAATTTCAAGCCGATGAATTACAAGTGATGTTCGCTATTCTAACCAGAGCTGAAATGGAAATGAAAAGAAGTTCCCTTTCGCAAATGGTTTTTGAAATGGCTTTATTGCGCTTGATAGAAACCCGGCCTTTTCAAAAGATTGATGAGCTCATAAATAAAATCAACCAGTCCGAAAATAGCAATATACAATCTTTACCAGTTCAATCAGAGAGTTCAAACTCCCAAGAAACTTTTTCAGCACCTAATGTTGCTCAAAATACGGTCAGCGAGAGTACGCCGGTTTCATGGAAGCAAATCAAGCAACAGGTTTCGAGGACAAAACCCTTTTTCGAGCATTATCTTGAAAAATGTCAGGTGCCTGTATTAAACGAAAAGGAAATTCATCTGGTGTTTCACGACAAATTTACTTTTGATCTTGTGGAAACACCCGAAAATATACAATTCCTGAAAGAAACCGCAAAAACGGTTTGTGGGCATGATGTAGATATAAAACTCATTCTCGATACTTCTCAACCGCCTGCTACTGGAGCAGGTGCGGAAAAAAAAAAGACAGTAGACAATGAAGAGACTGAAACAGGAAAACAAAAATCCGAATCAGAAATAATTCAGGATGCTCTGGACATTTTTGGCGGCGTTGTGGTCAAATGATAATAACTACGAATCAAAGGAAAATGCCCTTGAGCATTGAAAAATATTATGTTTGATAAAGGTTGGACCGGGTTATTCAAGCAGGCAACGCAGATGCAATCGAAACTTGCAGAAATTCAAGAGGGTCTAGCAGAGAAGACCATTGAAGTAAGTACCGGTGGTGGAATGGTGAAAGTCGTTGCTAATGGACTCAATGAAATTATCTCGGTAAAAATTGATGATGAATTGATCAATATGAACGACCGCGAAGTTTTGGAAGATTTGATTACCGGCGCTGTTAACGAAGCCAGTAAAAAAGTTAAAGAAATGGCACAAGAGGAAATGACCCAAATAACGGGTGGCATAAAAATCCCGGGCCTCTTTCCACCTTCCTAGCGTGGGGGGCCCTACAGCCGATAGGTCTGGACATTTTTGAGCGGAAGACCTTCTCTCTTAAGCTTCTGGATAAGACGTTTCAATGCATTGATAAAGTTATGATAATTAAAGTTAAAGGCATAAAAAATTTTGTCAGCTTGATGAGCATAGATCAGTCCCCTGCAACCGGTAGGTTGCTATGAAGAGACCGCAGGCGGTTACGGATCTTATTGATGAGTTGAAAAGACTTCCCGGTATTGGACAAAAAACCGCCGAACGTCTGTCATTTTTTTTGATGCGTGGAAAAGTTGATCAAGCTACGCGGCTTGCCACCGCGATCCATAATATAAAAGAAAAAATTATCCTCTGTTCTGTTTGTCATGGAATCACCGAATCCGATCCTTGCGGAATTTGTTCGGATACCTCCCGCAACCAAAAACAGATTTGTGTTGTGGAAGAACCCCATGATGTTTACGTCATGGAAAATATGGGTTATTTCAAAGGGGTATACCATGTACTGATGGGGGTTATTTCTCCGTTGGATGGAATTGGCCCCGGTGATTTGAATATTGAAGCTTTAAAAGAGAAGGTGGTTAGTAAAGAGATTGATGAAGTGATTCTTGCTACCAATCCAGATATGGAAGGCGAATCCACCGCCGTCTATATTTCAAAAATTCTCAAGCCCCTGAATGTAAAAGTCACCCGCATCGCGCGCGGGTTGCCGGTCGGGTCCGATATTGAATATGCAGACTCCGTCACCCTACTGAAGTCCTTAGAAGGACGTATGGAAATGGGCTAACTATTCGGCGTGGGGCCAGCGACGAAGCGCCGTAGGTGACAGGTCAATACCCGTAAAGCTAGACAATATTATTCTGTTTTTAACTACGGGCTTGTCAATACTTCCTCCTACGTAGTGGGTTGGGAAGAAAATGTTTTATTTTTATTGACAATATGGTAAAACTGGACTACTTTTCAACGCTTTAAGAACAAATTCGACTCCATTCCGGTGTGGCGCAATGGTAGCGCAATCGACTGTTAATCGATGTGTTAGAGGTTCGAGTCCTCTCACCGGAGCCATTTATAAACCGTCTATAATGACGGTGTATTTTTCACGAACCCTGCCGACCTCGGCAGGGTTTTGTTTTTAGGGAAACAAGTTGCATTGCTAAAAATGATTCGCTATTCTCTCTCGAGTAGTATAAATACCTTTTTCAACAATAAGATACGTCATGATAAACCGTCCTAGAAGAAACCGATTGACTCCAGGAATACGCAGTCTTGTTCGGGAAACTCAAGTCCAACCCGCGAACCTGGTTTGGCCTACGTTTGTTCAAGAGGGTGAGAACCAGAGGACCCCTATTGTTTCCATGCCAGGAGTGTCACGACTCTCGATTGACCAGTTGATAGCTGATTCGAAAAAGGCCTTTGACCTTGGGATTCCAGCGATAGCACTTTTTCCGGCAATTGACGATTCGTTGAAAAACTCTGAGGGCAAAGAAAGTCTGAATCCAGGTGGATTATTGCAACGTGCGGTTAAAGGGTTAAAACATCAGATTCCTGATTTGGTAGTTATCACCGATGTCGCGTTGGACCCTTATTCCAGTGATGGGCATGATGGATTTGTTCAAGACGGTCAGATACTCAATGATGAAACATTGCCGCTTCTTGCGGGCATGGCTGTTGCTCAGGCAAGGGCCGGCACTGATGTTGTCGCACCCTCAGATATGATGGATGGTCGCGTCGAAGCCATTCGTTGGGCTCTTGATGAGCATGGGTTTGACAATGTATTGATTTGTAGTTATTGCGCGAAGTATGCTTCAGCATTTTATGGTCCTTTTCGCGATGCACTAGAATCGGCGCCGAAAG
>CALJGH010000029.1 GCA_938073925.1 uncultured Nitrospinaceae bacterium | reverse complement strand
CCATCGTTGAATGCGTTTCCTGAATCACCGACCTGACCTCCTGATTCACCATAGAAGGGTGTTCGGTCTAACAGAATTTCGATGCTATCGCCTTTTTGTGCAGAGTCTACTTTTGTCCCGTCCTTCAGTATAGCCAAAACTGTTGCTTCACCTTCTGTTGATTTGTAGCCATCAAATTCAGTAGGTGGAGAATTCTGCGCAAATTCTTTGTAAAACGGAGCGACTTCCTTTTCACCTGAACCTTTCCACGAGGCCGAGGCTTTTACTTTTTGTTCCTGCATGGCTTTTTCATAGCCTGCCATATCCATTTCCAGTCCAGTATCTTTTGCGGTCTCTTCCACTAAGTCCGTTGGAAAACCATAGGTGTCGTAAAGCTTGAAAATTTCTTCTCCGGGAATAGAGGTGAGTTTTTCTTTTTGAACCTTTTCTAAAATCTCTTCTAGACGCTGTGTCCCAAAATGCAGGGTGTTTGAAAAACTTTCTTCTTCGTTGAGTACGACCCTTTGAATGAAATCGCTGTTGCCAGTTAAATCGGGATAGGCCCCCTTAAAGTCTTCGATCACTTTGCTGGTGATTTTGTGGAAGAACGGATTTTTTTGGCCCAGAAGTTTTCCATGTCGCAAAGCACGACGCATGATTTTTCTTAGAACATATCCGCGGCCTTCATTCGATGGGATGACCCCATCGCCAATCAGGAAAGTAGATGCACGCGCATGGTCGGTCAGCACTCGAAGCGATACATTGACTTCGTCATCTTTGCCGTATTCGCGTCCGGTGATTTTTGCGGACTCGTTGATGATGGTCATCATCAGGTCTGTGTCGTAATTGGTTGTACGCCCTTGAACTACGGCGGCCAGGCGTTCGAGTCCCATACCTGTGTCTATGCTGGGTTTTGGGAGAGGTGTCAGTTTCCCTGAAGCATCGCGGTCGTATTGCATGAATACCAGGTTCCATATTTCAAGGTAACGGTCGCAATCACACCCAACGGCACAGCTCGATTTGCCGCAGCCGAGAGCTTTTCCTTGATCGATAAAAATTTCAGAGCAGGGTCCACAAGGTCCTGTGGGGCCCATTGCCCAGAAATTGTCTTTTTCGCCCATTCTTGAAATCCGCTCTCGCGGCATTTTCATCTCATTCGCCCAAATATTGAAGGCATCATCATCCTCATTGAATACAGAAATATAGAGACGATCACGGGGCAACCCGATGACTTCAGTTAGGAATTCCCAGCCATATTGGATGGCTTCCGTCTTAAAATAATCACCAAACGAGAAATTTCCCAGCATTTCAAAGAAGGTATGGTGCCGGGCAGTACGACCGACCATTTCCAGATCATTATGTTTGCCTCCGGCGCGTACGCATTTTTGTACGCTTACTGCGCGATTATAGTCGCGCTTTTCGTCACCGAGAAATACATTTTTAAACTGAACCATGCCAGCATTTGTAAATAACAGCGTTGGGTCATTTTTGGGAACCAATGGGTAACTGGACACAACCGTGTGTTGTCGGTCTTTAAAATATTGCAAAAATTTAGCGCGAAGTTCCTGGCCTGTCATAATTTTTATGCTCTAGAAATAAATTAAACGATACCTGCTTTGAGTATGTCGTGCAGGTGAATGATCCCTTGAATTTTACCTTCGTCGGAAACGATTAGAGATGTTATGGAATGCTCTTCCATTATCTGGACTGCTTTGGCTGCAAGAGTTTCTTTTGTGATTGTCTTGGGATTTTTAGACATCATGTTTGATGCTTTTAATTGAGTTACATTTTTTTCTTTTTCCATCAGCCGTCTCAAGTCACCATCCGTTACCATACCTTTGAGATTATCACTGTGATCGATAACCAATGTAACACCGAGTCGTTTTTTTGAAATTTCTCCGATCACTAATCGCGAGTCTGCATCTTCAAAAACTTTTGGAATGGCATCGCCTGAGTGCATCAGATCTTCAACGGTTGTCAATAGACGTCGGCCTAAACTTCCACCGGGATGGTTTTGCGCGAAGTCTTCCTCTCTAATACCGCGTAGTTTCATGAAGGCTACTGCTAACGCATCGCCTAGAGCCAGAGTTGCCGTCGTGCTGGCTGTAGGAACTAGGTCTATAGAGCAGGCTTCTTCTTGAACGCTGACATCCAGAACAAAATCACTGCATTTTGCAAGGGTCGATGCGGGTTTTCCTGTCACCGCAACCAGAGTGCAATTTATTCTTTTGAACGAGGGAAGGAGTTTTACAATTTCTTCTGTTTCGCCGCTATTTGAAATTGCAATCACCGTGTCATTTTCAACTATCATTCCCAGGTCACCGTGGCTGGCCTCTGCCGCATGTAAAAATAAGGTCGGCAAACCCAGGCTGGAAAAAGTGGCGGCAATCTTATTTCCGATCAACCCAGATTTTCCCATACCGGTGATAATAAGGTGCTGGCATTGATCGATATGGTGAACGACGTTAACAAAACTTTCATCGACTCGATCGACTAAATCGGCTACCGCTTTGCTTTCGATTTTCAAAGCTCTGCGGGCCGTATCGATGATGGTTTGCGATTTCTGTTCCGAGGGTGAACCTTTAGGGGCGCGCATAGTTTTTAATGGACTCGTTTAAGCCTTTTAATTCAATAAGTTTATAGGTGAAAGCCCCAGTAATCATATCACAAATGATTAGACACGGTAAAGCCGCGACTTTATACTTGGTTTTTTAATTTTTCAGTCGGGTTATTAATGAACAAGTCAAAATCTCTATACATTATCGATGGTTCTTCCTATATTTTCCGGGCTTATTTTGGGATCAGGCAGTTCCTTTCAACATCCACAGGGTTTCCTACCAACGCGTTATACGGCTTTATCAATATGCTGCAAAAAGTGGTGAAAGATGAGAAGCCGGACTACCTGTGCGTTGCATTTGACAGTAAAGAAAAAACCTTCCGCCATGATATTTATCCTGAATATAAGGCAAACCGTGATGCGCCTCCTGAAGATTTGATCAAACAATTTCCCTATTTTGAACCGCTGGTGGCTGCTTACAACATTGCCAGCGTAAGAGTTCCGGGTTTTGAAGCCGATGACATTATTGGCACTTTGGCTCTGAAAGGGGCGAAGGCCGGATACCGTGTAGTCATTGTCAGCGGCGATAAAGATATGATGCAATTGGTAAGTCCCGAAGTCCAAATGCTAGACACTATGAAAAATAAATGGTTCGGGATTAAAGAAGTTGAAGAAAAGTTTGGTGTGCCGCCGGAGAAGGTGATTGAGGTTATGGGATTGATGGGAGATTCCAGCGACCATATTCCTGGAGTAAAAGGGGTAGGTCCTAAAACCGCAACGGAACTCATTCAAAGGTATGGGTCGATTGATGAACTTTATAAATCTATCGATGAAATAGAAAAGAAGAAGCTCAAACAAAAACTGGTGCAGGATAAAGAACTCGCTCTCTTGAGCCGAAAGTTGGTCACCATCGATACCTCAATGAAGTTGGATTGCTCGTTGGATGATTTGAAAGTGCGTCCTTCTAAAAATGAAGATTTAAAGAAACTGTTTTCTGAATTCGAATTCTCTTCAATGTTGACGGGCTTGGAAGAGAGTGATGAAAATAGCAGTGAAGAGAGAAAAGGAATTGCTGAATCCATCAAGCAAAATTATGAGACTGTTTTAACAGAAGCGGATTTCAATAAATGGATTAAAAAGCTCAAGAAAAATAAAATATTTGCGTTGGATCTGGAAACAACCAGCCTGCGACCGGTTAAGGCGAGAGCCGTGGGTATTTCTTTTTCGTGTGATGCCGGGGAGGCGTGCTACATCCCTCTGGCACATAGTTATCTGGGAGTGCCAGACCAACTGGGGGTGACGTGGGTTTTTGAAAAGCTCAAGCCTCTTCTCGAAGATCCAAATATTAAAAAGGTAGGACAAAATATTAAATACGATTTTATTGTATTAAAAAATGAAGGGATACATCTTCAAGGCATTGCCTTCGACACCATGCTCGCTTCTTATCTCTTGAATCCTTCCAGTCGTGGTCATAACCTCGATGCTCTGGCTCTCGAACATTTGAACCATACAACTATTAAGTATAAAGATGTGGTGGGTACAGCATCCAAGGAGATTGGTTTTGATGCTGTGGATGTTGAAAGGGCCACCGAATATGCGGCAGAAGATTCAGACGTAACCTGGCGTTTATACGAAAAGCTTTCAGTCCTCCTCAAAGGCGATGATCTTAAAATTTTTGAAAAATTGGAACTGCCACTTCTGGAAGTGCTTGGGGATATGGAGTTGCAAGGAATGGCTTTGGATAAATCCCATCTGCAAAAGCTTTCTCAAAAGATTCATGAGTTGCTCCAGCAGAAGGAAAAAGAGATTTATGATTTAGCGGGAGAACAATTCAATATCAACTCGCCAAAACAGCTTTCGGTGATTCTATTTGAAAAGCTGGAGTTGCCAGTTATAAAGAAAACCAAAAGCGGTTTCTCTACCGATGTTTCAGTGCTAGAAGAGCTTTCGGCTGAACACGACCTTCCAGAAGCCATTCTTATTTACAGGCAGATGGGGAAGCTCAAATCGACTTATGTGGATGCATTGCAGGAGGAAATATTTAATAAAACAGGGCGCGTTCACACTTCATTCAATCAGTCGGTCGCCGCTACTGGGCGATTGAGCAGTAGTAATCCGAATCTACAGAATATACCCATACGAACTCCAATGGGACGCGAGATCCGTAAATCGTTTATTGCGGAAGAGGATAACAAACTTCTATCCGCTGACTATTCACAAGTGGAGTTGAGAATACTTGCCCATTTGTCGGAGGATGAATCGCTGATGGATGCTTTTTTAAATGGAGAAGACATTCACACGCGGACAGCAATGGAAATATTTGGAACCACTGCTAATCGTTTGGATGCCGAAGCGCGGCGTATGGCTAAAGCGGTTAATTTTGGTATCGTTTATGGATTAAGCGCATTCGGTTTGTCGCAACAATTAAAAATTTATCCAAAGGAAGCCAAGAAATTCATCGACCAATATTTTCAGCTTTATAGGAATGTTAAAGTTTATATGGAAAAGACAATTGAAGATGCGAGGCAAACCGGTTACACCCTGACTTTGATGAATCGAAAACGTTATTTGCCTGATCTCAATAGTAAAAACCGGCAAGCACGGGAAGCGGCGGAAAGAGTCGCTATCAATTCTCCGGTACAGGGAAGTGCAGCGGATCTGATCAAGCTTGCGATGATTAATCTGGATAGAGAAATAAAACAGAGAAAACTAAAATCGCGCATGATTCTACAAGTTCATGATGAACTGGTGTTTGAGTGCCTCCCGAAAGAAGAAGAGGAAATGCGGGAGCTTGTCAAAAAGGAAATGGAAGAAGTCATGCCACTTAAGGTTCCCCTGCTAGTAGATATGGGGTGGGGAGAAAACTGGAATGATGCTCATTAGTTCTGATTGAAGTCAAGGCCAGAGCCGATCATCAATACGGACATCCTTTCAATGCTGTAACCCCGACCAAACAACGAAAAATAATTAAGGTGGCACAAAGCTTTCTTGCCAAACACCAATTATTAGAAAAGCGGACAAGGTTTGATGTGGTTGGTTTGACAGCCGACTCAGAAGGCACTTTTACAATAGAATTGCTGGAAAATACTTTTTTAAAGCAGGATGATACGTTGTCTTGATTGTTGACTGCCTGTATGACGGTTTAAGTTGAGTTTTTATGCATTATTATTTGATTTAATGATACTTTTCCGTATTTCTGGCATCATAATAGTAAGCGAATTTATCGAATTAAAATCAGGAGATACTCCATTGAATTTTATAAAACGTTTTTTTTCAGGTATGAAACAGGAAGATGAGGTTTCTGAACCTGCTAAAGTTGCAACGCCTGTTTCCACGACTGCGTCGGAATCGGTTGCATCAGAACCAAGTGTGTCAGATATTGGGAATACCGAAGCTACTGCTGAGGAAGAGAGGTTTGCTGATGCACCGCCTGCTCCCAGAACGATTTTGCATGCTCCAGCTGCGAAACAGGGATTATTTCCCGAGAGTTCAGATGGAATTCTGATCAAAGCTCAGCCTTCTCCGACGGGGGACCAATGCATGTTCACCGTAAACCAAGTATTGATGAAAGATTGTTCTTGGTATTTTGATAGCTTTGAAAGTGCCGCAGAATCTTCTCTTGCCGAATCTCTTTTCTCTTTAGAGGATGTTGAAACCGTATTGGTTTGTGAGGCTACGGTGACGGTTACTCGAAAAGACAAAACTCTTGTTGACTGGAAGCCTCTGGCAAAAGAAATTGGCGCCGCTATTCGAAATGCGGTGGAAGAAGGGCAATCTCTTATTGCGGATAAAATAATTTCTACAATACCTTCCGAAGATGTAATTCGAGAGGGAATACAAAAAGTCATTGATGAAGAAGTGAACCCGGGTGTCGCCGGGCACGGTGGGCAAATCAATCTCCTTGCGGTAAAGGGAAATTCCGTGACGATTCAAATGGGAGGAGGGTGCCAAGGGTGCAGTGCTGCCGACCTTACCCTGAAACAAGGTATCCACACTTCTTTTCGAAAAGCCGTGCCTGAGGTAGGAGCTATCTTTGACGAAACCGATCACACTGCGGGATTGAATCCGTTTTTTTCATAAGGGGCCAATATGCCAAGAGTACTAACGTTTAAAGTAAATATTGAAACTGGGAAGCAAGGTCCGAATGAGCCGGTGAATTTTAGTTTCAACGGCCACACGATGCCCTTTGAGAAAGTAATTGGTTCCAATGAGCCCGATGCAATTTTTGAGGGTAGTTTTGATGTGAACAGCTTTGCGCACAGTCTGACTCTGGTTGGACCAGAAAAAGGCAAATGGGAGATTGACAAAATTAGGGTCGATTACGAGTGCGAAGGCGAGAAACCTTATGTTGTTAATTGGGGTGCGGTAACTCTTGATGAAACTACAGAAGTGAACTTATGGCAAGACCCTCCTGTTCCTGCATTTGATGTTTAATGCGCGATTAAAATAAGATTTTCCGGTGGGTGAATATTGCGTGCAGGTCACCCAAGAGGATGTAGTCTTTGACTGTTGTTTCGACAGGAATAAAATGTGTAGAACTCCATACCATTAACTCTCCTGTTGTACTCTGGAATATTTCCTTGGGTACGATGATATTCAACAACAATTCATCCTTTTTTTCTCGTCCTTCAGCGGATTGGAAAACTTCTTCCTCTTGCTCTGATGAAATACGAACAGAAATTTCATCATGCCCTTTCTCAGGAATGGTTTTTATTTTGAAATTAGCGCCTTTGGTTAAAGGGCCATAGCTACCATTCCGAACATTGTAAAAAGCGGTCAAAATATCATGGAAACTATCGTCGACAGGAATATCATCGGTTCCTGTTTTTATTTTTTCGTCGTTTAAAAATTTGGTCCAGATATGCTTTCGCGTCATGTAATTAAACTGGTGACGTGTGATTTCGGCTTGGTCGCCTATAGTGACCTGACGAAGAAAGGATAGGGGGCGGAGGCTTTTCCCATTTTCAATGACCTCAAACTCAGTTTTATAGTAATGTTTTCGGTAGGAAGTAAAAAATCCGACAAACCCTTTGGTGCTGGCTTCCAGAGTTGAATAATATCTACCTCTTTCTTTTAAAAACTGGATTTTTGCGGAAGCGGCATTATCAAACCAAAGGAAGCTTATATCGTAGTAGAGAGTT
>CALJGH010000028.1 GCA_938073925.1 uncultured Nitrospinaceae bacterium | reverse complement strand
CTGTTTTTAAATCTGTTATTCCATGGAATAGCCCCTATTGTTATGAGATATTTAGGGGTTTGTCAAGGCATTTGTGGCCCCGCAGGTGGAGGAGGCTGCTCTGCCTTACGTTAAGGAGCGATTTGTTCCATTAGTAGTCCGGGTTTGCGATATGATGGAACTTGTAACTCTCATTAGCCTTAAGGCATTTTCGTGTTTGCCTGGATATTGAGGGATGGTGTGTAAGTATTAATCTAACGAATAATATCAATTGAGTCATGTTTCGAGGTCTGCCCTTGGTTTCAGTCATTATTCCAACCTTCAACAGAGCCTATTGTCTAGCTGAGACCATTCATTCGGTTCTCACCCAGAGCGGCTTTGAATTGATCGTGGTTGATGATGGTTCCACAGACGATACACAAAAGCTGCTTAAAAATTTTTCTGATATCCGGGTCATTCATTTGCGGGAGAACCGTGGAGTTTCGTATGCTAGAAACAGAGGGATTGAAGAAGCTCGGGGATCGCTGATTTGTTTTCTCGACTCGGATGATTTATGGGAAGAGGGTAAGTTGGAAGCGCAGATGAAATGGATGCAGGGACACCCAGAGTGTCAGGCCGTCTATACCGATGAAAAATGGATTCGTAATGGGGTTCGCGTTAATCAAATGAACAAGCACCGGAAATATTCTGGTGATATTTTCAAACAATGTTTGCCGTTATGCATTGTCAGCCCTTCTTCGGTTATGCTGCGTAAATCGTTGTTGGACGAAGTCGGTGTTTTTGATGAATCTATGCCGGTTTGTGAAGATTATGATCTTTGGCTACGAATTGCGATACGCTATCCTTTTAAATTTTTGAGCGATAAGTTGATCGTCAAACGCGGCGGACATGAAGATCAGTTATCACGAAAATACTGGGGGATGGATCGATGGCGGGTTTATGCTCTGGAAAAACTTTTGCGCGGTGATGACCTGAATCCAGAACAGCGGAGTTGGGTGACTGAGATGTTGATTGAAAAAAGCGGTGTTCTGATTCAAGGTTTTGCAAAAAGAGATAAAAATGAAGAGGCTGAGGTTTATAGGAATCTTGTGGCTACTTATTCGTAAGTGTGACTATTTTATAGATTGAAAAAAATGCTGAAAAAATGGATTTATTTATTAGTGGTTTTCTTTTTAGTTTTTCAGGGTTATGCCTTGGCCGATTCGGGGACGGAAGGTGTTTTACAAAAACTTCGTGAAGACTGTCAGACGTTATTAATAGAAACTTACAAGAATGAGAATTCTTTTGTACGCGCGGCGGTACTAAGGGCGGCAGGGGAATCTCATGATATTAAATTAATCCCGCTCCTGACTAAAGGGCTTGAAGATTATTATCCGACGGCACGTTTATTTGCTTTGCAGGGGTTAAAGAATATTTCGCGGACGGCGGTTCTTACGGCGGCTCGCAAACTTACAAATGATACTGATATATGGGTCAGGAGCGCGGCGGTAGAAATACTGGGGGATGAGGGTGGTCCAGAAGTAGCAGAAGAAATTCGCGGTTATCTAAAATCTTACGATGTGCCTATGAAGTTGGCGGCTTCTGCAGGATTGGTCAAGCTTGGAAAAAAAAATTATATGAAAGAGGTGTTGGACCCACTGACGCATCCGATCCCTGACCGTCGTTACCAGGCCATTGGGCATCTTGGCAAGATAGGCAGCAAGGAGGTATTGCCTCATCTCGTCAAATTATTCGATCATTCTGAGGCAGAGATGATTTTTTACAGTCTCAAGGCTCTTGAAGGAAAGGCAACTTTGGATATGTTGCCGAAGCTGAATGCGTTGGCAAAACATACTAACCCTTCTGTTCGTCAGGCAGCTGCCATGGCGATGAGTAACCTCAAGGAAGCGGAAGCAGATTTAATTCCCTTATGCGCAGATGAAGATGGATTGACAAAACTATCTGCGGCGGTGGCTCTTAATCGAATTGGGTCGGATTCGTGCCAGGTGGTGTTTGATGAGTTGTTGAGCCATGAAGATTTTAAGGTGCGAAGTTCGATGGCCCGAGTGCTGGGGAAAACTCCTATCCCACAAAGGCTACGGATATTGACTGCGGCTTTGCTGGATTCTCATTCCCGCGTGCGTACTGCCGCTGTAAGAGGGGTAGGGATGATGGGCGGACCCGAAGCATTTCCTTTGCTGGTGACGATGTTGAAAGATCCGAAAGAGGCCATTCGCGCTTATGCAGCGGGCAACCTGCTCCACTTGCTAGAATAATTATTTCCTCTGTATACGGACTTCTCCAGAATCCAGAACGATTTCCTTTCCCGATTCATTGAGTACGACGAGCCTTCCCAGGTTGTCTAATCTTACGGCCTTGCCGGTGATGCTTTGATCCCCCTTACTGATGATGATGGATTTTCCGAACAGGTCGGAGTGACGAGTCCAATTGTCGATGAGTGCTTGGATTTTATTATTTTTTAATTCGCTGTACTGAAAATCAAATTGTGTTACCAACTGCTTGATCAATGTGGTGCGGTTTGTTTCAAGGCCAGATTCAAGTTTGAGTGAGGTTGCGATATCTTTGATGTCATCAGGGAACTGGGTGTGATTCACGTTGATACCGATGCCGATGATTACCGCAGGAACTTTTGTGGCATAGTATTCACATAGAACACCGGCAATTTTTTTATTGTTGAGCAAAAGATCATTGGGCCATTTTAGTTGCGCGGGTTGAGGGATAAACTCGTTCACAGCTATGGCGGCTGCAAGGCCAGCCATTAAGGTGACAATAGGTATTCGCTCTGAAGAAAAATTAGGCTGGATCAACATTGAGAGGTAGATTCCAGTTCCGGGTGCGGAATGCCAGACTCTCCCCGAACGACCTTTACCTCCTGTTTGGCAATCTGCTATGACTACCAACCCTTCTTCTGATGGATGGCTTGAAAGGCGGCGGATGACTTCGGCGTTGGTGGAATCGGTTTCGGGAAGAAAATACCACTTCCTACTTTCAGGAGAGGGGCTATTTTGCAGAACTGTCAGATCAATATCCGATGATTTAGTCAAATGGAACACCTTGTAATATAAAGATTAGGCCCCTCTGTAGGGTAATATTTCCTATTGTA
Source organism: uncultured Nitrospinaceae bacterium (assembly GCA_938073925.1). Lineage (GTDB taxonomy): Bacteria > Nitrospinota > Nitrospinia > Nitrospinales > VA-1 > UBA8687. The sequence continues at coordinate 3,064 of CALJGH010000028.1, read as the reverse complement.
AGGGGAAACTCTTAAAAAAAAATTGAATTATTGTGCAAAAATTGCTAAAAAAACATACGGTAATTCCAGCTAAGCGCAGTTTTGGCTGGGATTAAATCTTTTTGAGAGGAGAGAGCTGGATGAAAAAGTTGGTAGTTTCATTTATTTGGGTTTCGCTGATGTTGGTTTTGTCTTCTTGTTCGATGGAGTCAAATTTTAACGGTGAAGGTCACCAGTATGCACCTGAGGGTGTTGAGAAAAAGCATTAATCAGTCTATTTTTTAGCTGAATTCATTTGGATGGCGGGGAATTGTTCCCCGCCTTTTGAAGGCTTTTCCTTATGTGTGTTACTGTTTGCATTTTTTCTGTTCATCTCCCCGCTCCTGTCTTTGAGAAACCCCTCGCAAACTTTCTAATACCTTGACAGTTCCCGTTCTAGGAATGCTACAATACTCCACTAATTTACATCAAGTCAGCATCATTATAAGAATATGACAAGATGATTAAAAAGTGATGGTTTGGTCTGGGATTTAGCACCTTTTGTTTTCCCGATCAAACTTTTTCTTTTTGGTTGTGAAGTAAAAGAGAGGAAGGAAATGACAGAAAAATATCCTATAACAGTTGATGAAGTGAGAGATGCTCAGGATAGTTTGAGAACTGGTATCACCGAGCATGAAGCTAAAAACTTTAAAGAGGCTATTGCGGCATTCAAAAAATCTGCAATGATCCATCCCTTTGATGAACAGCATATAAGTGAGCTTGAGACAAAGCTAAAAGGGGGAAACTTTAAGTTGCAGCAGGAAAGCATTGCCTATATGGGTTGTGCGGCGGTGCACCTTAATGAAATGATTCACGGATTAGATGAAGATCAAAAACAGGAAGTGCCCATTGATGATTCATTGACGAACGCCTTTAAGGACTGGTAGCGATATGTCGATCAAAGATCAGGAGTTTCTATATAGTGTTTTTCGAAAAGAAATAAAGGATAGAAAAATTCCCTTGAGTCTCGGGAAAACCTGCCCGGTAAAATGTACCTTTTGCTATGAGATGGATCATAGTTACCGCAAGACTTTTGAGACTCCCTTAACCACGCAGGAGCATTGGGAATTTATATTCAAAGAAATTCGATCCTTCCCGACCCGTGAATCGGAATCTTGGATCCTAGGTGGCAATGAATACATGGAATGGACAGACCTTGCTCTTCACCCGAAAGCGATGGATTGGATTGAAGAGTTTTTGGAGGAAACGGATAAGAAAATCACCATGTTTTCGGTGGGCTATTTTGACCCGGCGAGGATCAACCGACTTGCTGAAAAATATCCCGGTCGTATCAATTTTGAATTGTCTGTAATTACCCTGGGTTCCTACCGGGAACAATTAATGCCTAAAGGGCCTTCAGTCAAACAGGTGTTGGCGGTTCTGGATGGGCCCGCTGTGACCTCTGCGAACTTTTACTCTTTTGGTCCAGGGTCTATGTCTGAGGATGCAAAGAAAATTTCAGATATCAATAAAGACTGTTTGCTTTGGATGGGGTGTCTTACTCCCTTGAAATATATCGATGCTGATACGACTAAAGTGATGCGACAAGGGAAAAGGTTTTTGCCTGATGAAGCTAGGAAAATTTATGATATGAATTTGCCAAATGTGCAAATGATTCATACCGAGTCAGACATCACCGCTTTTTTGAACAGGAATAAAATTATAAAAACCTTTGATGCCTGTGAACTGGAGAAAAAGGACTGGATTGTTATGGCAGGAAACGTCCATAGAATTTTAACTTTGTTTAGACGAGGGCGAGCACGTTTTCTGTATGTTCCCAATGACACTCTGGGAGGGGATTCGAATTGCACAACCCTGCTTACCTTTGATGATGTGGCAAAGAGGATTACCAATCAGAGAGTGATTCATTTACCTCAGGTTATAATGGAAAAATCCTCCAATGATGAGAGAGATATTTCCGGAAGGTCGTTTGATGAGTTTAAAGAGCAGTTTCCACGAGTTCGTTTTAAAGTGCTTCACAAAGTAAACTCGGCACTTTCAAATAAAAAACTGTATGAAAAAGGGTACTTGAAAAACTACGTTGAGGATTATCTTAATAATCCCTTGTCGAAAAAATTTGAGAGTGTGGCTCACCCTAACTGATTTATTATAGAACGGAATAAGGGCATTCAGGTGACCCCGTTTCATAGAAAGGGAATTGAAATGCAGTACAGATTAAAAATTGTATTTGTGGATGGACAAGAATTGGTATTGGAAACCACGGAAAAGCATGGTTTAAGTGATGACTTGGAGTTATTTGAAGTTACCACCGCCGATGAAATTTTTGTTGTTCCATTAAAACAGATAAAGTATATCTCTTGTGATTCCAAAATATTCAAAAATTAGTTCAAAGGTTCCGGCGATAAAAAAATTATAGCCGGATGCGCGCCTTCTTTACCCAAGTCTCCTCGTTAAATCTTCCCTGATAAAAATTTTCAAAAAGTGTCTCATTTACGGTCAACGCTTTTCCATCGATAATATTTCCACTTTTGATAGGTGAGGGAGTCTTTTTCTTGGTTTCTTTATCCTTATCCGCAGATTGTTTCGATTCCACAGGCTCCAGTTTATATGAGATGGAATTATTGTCCTTTTCAGAAATCATTTCGTACAACTCATCCAGGCTGAGGAAAAGGTTTAGAACTGCCATATTGTCGATTTCTTCTTGCTCCTTAAGTTTTACAAGTATTTTCTGAATTTCTTTAGAAGAAACAATAGCCTTTAAAATGGCATCGTTTAAGTTTTCATATTCTTTTTCAAAAAATGAATCCATGTCTGGAAACTCCCCGATTTTGTTAGAAAATTAATGGTTTAGTTTTTAACTAGCAAAACCTATGCCATTTTTAGTTTTGTCAGGAAATTTCGTGAGCGCCTTTTTTTATAATGGTTTGTATTGTTTTTAGAGATTGTTGGAAGCCAATGCTTTTTTGACATAATCCAAAAAGAAGGTGTGCTTTTTGACTTATGTAATTTCTTTAAGTTTTGATAAGAAGCTCTAACTAACTCTATCCAGTTCTTTTCAATAAATACCCAGGAATAAATGTTTAGA
>CALJGH010000027.1 GCA_938073925.1 uncultured Nitrospinaceae bacterium | reverse complement strand
GTTACGTTGCGTGAAACCTTTTTAGAGCCGCACTCAGGACAAGAAACTACTTTATTATCCACCTCAGACATTTTCATTTCTATTACGAAATCTTTTTTGCATTTTCCGCAAGTATGGTCGTAATTTGGCATTGCAAAACCTTTCTGGATATTTAAAATTAGCTTTTAAATAAGCGCCTAAGAATACAATAGTTTCTATTTTAACGCAATAAATCCGGCGAAGTTATTCCATTTGAAAAACAGGTCTATGGTTGAGAATCCCGCAGATCTGATCAATTCGGTATTTTGTTCAACCGTCCAAGGTATGAGCACATTTTCCAAAGCCTCTCTTTTCTGTGAAATTTCGAGTTTAGAGTAGCCGTTTTCCTCTTTGAACTGATGATGGAATTCGATAAAGCTTTGATTGAGGTCGGAGATTTCGCTTTTCACTTTTTCGATGAGAATCAGCGATCCGCCTGAAACTAAACCATCATAGATTGATTTTAATAAGGTGGGCCGGTTGTCCTGTTTTACAAATTGTAATGTGTAATTCATGACGACCACTGATGCATTCTCAATCGATAGTTTCTTATTCAAATCAGTCTCAATCATTGAGCAAGGCAGAGGTGAGTTGTTAAATGTCTCTTCAGCCTTTTTGAGCATGGCCGCAGAATTGTCGAGCCCAATGAGTTCTATATTTTTTGGTTGTTCTAATTTTTCTGCCAGTTTTAATAAAAACTTTCCTGTTGAGCAGCCGAGGTCGTAAACGGAGGTGGAAGGTTTTGCGTATTTTGTGCACCAATGCACAGCAAGATCCTGGCATTCCTGATACATAGGGACACTGCGTTGCAGCATGTCATCAAAAACCTGGGCTACCGAATCGTTGAACTCAAAAGGCTCAGTAGATTTGGGATTCTTAAATAATGTGTCGCGATTAGAAATAAGGCTTCTCTTTAAAAAATGAAACTCACCCCTGCCTTCTTTTTCTGAAGAGGGCAGGGGTGATGAAGTTTTCTAAGCTATGGACCGGGAACGTCTTTTCCTTCGACGGGGCCGGATTTTGACTTCATCAACAGCTTGTTGATGGCATTGACGTAAGCAAAACCGCTAGCCTCAATGGTATTGACTCCTGCCCCTTTACCTAGCATTTCACGTTTTTCGTGTTGAACGCGAACGGTGATCTCACCCTGAGCATCCTTGCCTTTTGTTTTTGCCATTACTTGGTAATCGAGAAGTTTGCAGGTGAGCCCAGTGATTTTATCGATCGCATTGTAAATTGCATCGACTGGGCCATCGCCATTGGCGGAGCTTTGATGCTCTTTGCCATCGCGACTTACCAGAGTGACGCTTGCATGAGGCTCTTTGCCTGTTTCAAATCCGCTTTTGATATCCTTCAGTTTATAAGTGATCTGCTGTTCTTCAGAAAATTTTTGCTTTTGAATGAGAGTGTGGAAATCGTCTTCAAAAATTTCTTTCTTCTCATCCGCAAGAATTTTGAACTCCTCAAACACGCGATTCAATTCTTCTTGACTCAGACTGTATCCCAGCTCCTGGACTTTGTTGAGTAAAGCATTTCGTCCGGAATGTTTACCCATAACCAGTTCAGACTCTTCACCGCCAACATCTGCAGGATCCATAATCTCAAATGTGTCTTTACGTTTGAGGAATCCATGCTGATGAATGCCGGACTCGTGAGCAAACGCATTTTTGCCTACAATGGCTTTGTTGCGTTGAACGAAGAACCCGGTGAGACTGCTGACCAACTTACTACACGGTTGAATGTGGCGTGTTTCAATATTTGTCTCCACCGTGCTGAAAAAATCTCTTCGGGTTCGAACAGCCATAACGATTTCTTCCATCGCCGCGTTGCCTGCGCGTTCGCCGATGCCATTGATGGTGCACTCTACTTGCCGGGCACCTGCTTGCACCGCCGCCAGGGAATTTGAAACCGCTAATCCCAAATCATTATGGCAATGCACACTGATGACAGCCCTGTCGATGTTGTCGACGTTTTGCTTTAAGTAGCTGATGAGTTGGGCGAATTCCTCTGGAATAGTGTAGCCGACCGTATCAGGAATATTCACCGTTGTTGCCCCCGCCGAAATAACTTCGCGAGTGACTTCAGCGAGGAAATCTTTTTCCGTGCGTGTGGCGTCCATAGGTGAGAACTCAATATCATCACAATATTTGCGCGCGAATTTTATTGCCTTCACACCCATCTCGATGATCTCGCTTTTGGCTTTTTCTACCATATGTTCACGATGCACCTTGGAAGTAGATAAGAAGACATGGATACGTGGCGATTCCGCTTTTTCCAAAGCTTTTGCAGTGGCTTCAATATCTTTTTCGAGTGCACGCGAAAGCCCTGCAATGGTTGCACCACGAATTTCTTCGGCAATTAGTTTGACGGATTCGAAATCTCCAGGCGAAGCAACGGGAAAGCCCGCTTCGATCACATCTACTTTGAGTAGGGCCAGCTGCCTTGCAATCTCAAGCTTTTCCTTGATATTCAAGCTGGCGCCGGGGCATTGCTCCCCGTCTCTTAAAGTGGTGTCGAAGATGATGAGTTTTTCGCGTTGCATGGCTGAAAAGTCCTTTCAAAAATAAATTGCCCTTCCATTATTATAAAGCAAATTGAATTTCTCAGGATTGGAAGGTTGTCCTAGAAATCAGAAAAAGTAGAAAAATTAAAAAGTCAAAAATGGGGTTACGAAAAAGGCCGGTTGGTTTAGAGTAGCGGCTTTTATAGTAAGGCCTTGGCTAAAAGGTCTAGCTGTAGGGGGAGAGACAAATGAATTGAATTTTTGAGAATGCGATC
>CALJGH010000026.1 GCA_938073925.1 uncultured Nitrospinaceae bacterium | reverse complement strand
GACCAAATACTTCCGACCCTTCTATTTCGGCCCGCAAAATAGGCTTGAGTCCACCTTCAAGCCAGCCTGCAGCGGTTTCCTTGCAGATGAACTTCACAGTCTCGTCGAGTTCTCCCTGATATCGTTCGCGCAACCGGTCTTCCATGAAATGGTCAGAACCCTGAACGAGGCAAACTACAACACTGGGGATACCAAACCGATCTGGAATTTCTTTTCTCAACTGATTGACCATCTGATCAAGATTAGTACTGGTCAAAACCAATTGTTCTATTTCGAATAAGTGATCTTGAATTTTTTCGTTGGCGCGGGAAATTTCGAACAACCATTCCAGTTTGCTTTTAAGATGTTCTTTATCATCATGTACACGTTTGATGATGCGGTCGGCGAGACTCAAAGTACCCATGGGTTCGATGGGAAGATCTTCTTCTTCTATTTCTTTTATCTTTTTTAAAAGCTCAGGGTACTCATTGAAGAATTCGGGATGCTCATTAAGATAAATCGCGACTTGATCTTTATTCATTTCAATTCAATTCCCTTGGAAATTTTTTCTCTTTTATAAAACGAAATAGACAAGTACTATAGCATAGGGGCCCAATAAAAAGAAGATATAAATTCAATAAAAACAATGGTTTATTATGATATTTACCTCAAGGTGGTAGCCTTGCCAACGTGACGCTGGAATCCAAATATCTACTCTCATAATGCTGATAAAAATTGTTAATCCTTTTACCAATATTGCCTCCCACGCTAGTGGGTTAGACTTTGACTTCTTCGGCAGGAGGTTTGGGGGGAGCTTTGTGACCGCAACCTAGAAGGCCTACGGCAAGGGAAAAGATAATAAGTAGAGCAAAAAATATACGGTGTATCATTTTTGTTTGAGTTTTTTAGTCAGGCGAGTGATTTGCGCGCGCACTTGCTTCTTCGCTGTTCCGCCGTAAACATTTTTTCTGTCGACTGAGTTGTTAAGCGCAATATGCTCGAATACATCTTTATCAAATCGTTTCGATATTTTTCGAAGATCGGGTAAGGAAATATCGGTCAGAGTTTTTTCTTTTTCCAAACAAAAGGCAACTGTTTTGCCCGTGATTTCATGAGCATCGCGAAATGGCACTCCCTTTAATACCAGATAGTCGGCTAAATCGGTTGCAGTGAGGAATCCACTTGCCTCCAATTCTTTTTTAGCAATCGGTATGAAATTTGCCGACTTCATCATATTGGTAAAGATTCGCAGACAAACTTTGACTGTCTCGGCGGTATCAAAAAGAGGCTCCTTGTCTTCCTGTAAATCTTTATTATACGCAAGCGGCAAACCTTTCATCAAAGTGAGCAGAGATACCAGGTTGCCAAAAACCCTACCGGACTTACCACGGATGAGTTCCGCCGCATCCGGATTTTTTTTCTGCGGCATGATGCTACTGCCCGTTGTAAACGCATCGGAAAGTTCAAGAAAACCGAATTCGCTGGAGTTCCATATAACTATCTCTTCACAAAACCGACTGAGATGCATCATGACCAACGCTGAGGCACTGCAAAATTCTGCTGCGAAATCGCGATCCGCAACAGCATCCATACTGTTATGGGAAATTTCCGGGAACCGCAAAAGTTTCGCCGTTATTTTTCGGTCGATAGGAAAGTTCGTTCCTGCCAACGCCGCCGAACCGAGCGGCATAACATTGATCCGCTTATAGGCATCGAGAAAACGTTCTTTATCGCGAAGCATCATTTCTACATAAGCCAATAAATGATGCGATAGTAAAACCGGCTGAGCCCGTTGCAAATGAGTGTAACCGGGTATGACATGATCTATATTTTTTTTCGCTATCGCGACCAATGCTTTGCATAGATTGTTAAGCTCTCCAACGATATCCTCAACTTCTTTTCGTAGATAAAGCCGGATGTCGAGACAAACCTGATCGTTCCGGCTTCGTGCTGTGTGCAATTTACCGGCAACCGGACCAATGATTTCGCGAAGACGGCTTTCTATATTCATGTGAATATCTTCAAGACGCACACTGAACTCGAACCGCCCTTCATCACATTCGCGTAATATCCGTTGGAGGCCTTTTATTATTTTTTTGGATTCCGCCGAGGTAATGATCTTACAGCGGGCCAGCATTTTGCAATGCGCAATACTGCCTTCAATATCACAATCATAAAGACGTTTATCAAACGAAATGGAGGCTGAAAAGGTTTCCATCAACGCATCGGTCGATTGTTTGAATCTGCCGCCCCAGAGTTTTTTCTCGGAGGAGGAACCTGTTTTATTTTTCATTTATTTTTTCTTTTAAACTAAAATTCTTGATTGAGCGAGTCACCTTCCTCTTTAGAGGGTTAGGCAGCTGAAGGTGGGATGAAGTCCCTTTTCTTATTCCATTTATCTTTTTGAACAATATTTACGCGGGTACCACGGGGAACCATTTTAGCCAGGAAGTCGAGATACGAGTCTTGAATATTGGGACAACCTGCGCTTCCGTTTCTCCAATCAAAATTTTTCTTGAAGAATTCATTGATCTTACTAACATTGACCCCATGAATTCCATAACTCCCCGGAACGGGTTCTCCTAACTTTTTCATTCCCATCCACCAATGGCCAATTTCATGATCTTTATGTCCAAAGGGAATGGCACGGACTCTTGTTTTCCCATCCAGCGTTTCTTTTTTGTACCAAGTTGGTTTATAAGCTTTATTTTTTATTTCATATTCTCCCACAGGAGTTTCTTCTCCCGCGCGACCAAAAATAGATTCAATTTGCAGGATTTCTTCATCGTTATAATAAAC
>CALJGH010000025.1 GCA_938073925.1 uncultured Nitrospinaceae bacterium | reverse complement strand
TAAATTCAAAGAACGAGTCATCGGTCGCGCCGAAGTTCGAGAAGTGTTTACCATCCCAAAAGTGGGCGCCATCGCAGGTTGTCATGTGCTATCTGGAAAAGCCGAGCGTAATCTGGAGGCACGACTGATTCGCGATAACGTAGTCGTCTATCAAGGAAAGATAGCATCCATCAGGCGATTCAAAGACGATGTAAAAGAAGTAGCAGCAGGTTACGAATGCGGAATCTCGATAGACAAGTTTCAGGATATAAAACAAGGGGATATTATCGAACCCTTTGTCATGGAAGAAATAATCTCCTGACCTGCAAGATAATGCAAAAGAAAAATGGTCATTGGCTGCTGTTCCATAAAGTTTTATTTGCATGGCAATAACTCGTTAAAAGGAAAAAGACGAGTTGTAAGAGCCATCAAAGACCGATTGAAAAGTGACTTTAATGTGTCCGTTACGGAAGTAGGCGATCAGGATGTCTGGCAAAGCCTTCATATCGGGATATCAGCAGTCGGTTCAAACCGACCCTATATGGATGGCCTGATAAGTAAAGTTGTCGATGCGATAGACAAGATGAACCTGGCTGAAATGGTAAATTGCAAAACCGAAACATTAAACATGGGTTCTGGAGATTTTTGAATCCTAATCAGGATTGTTGAGAATTCAATCCGGCTAATAAAAATAAGTAATAGCATAAGGTGTGGCTATGAGATTCAAACGTTCTCAAAGAATCCAGGAGCTGCTTCTCGAAGAAATTTCAAAACTGCTTCAAAGTGGATTAAAAGATCCTCGAATCGGATTTACAACCCTTACACGGGTCGAAGTTTCGGATAACCTCAAGCACGCAAAAGTTTTTGTCAGCGTGATGGGTACTGAAAAAGAAAAATCCGATACTTTGGAAGCGTTGAAAAGCGCAAAAGGATTTATAAGAAACTCTTTAGGCAAAAACCTTTATTTAAGATATTTGCCTGAACTGGAATTCAAAATAGACGAAAATGCAGAGCATGTTGAAAAAATCACAAGAATCATCAATGATTTGCACTCAGAACCGGATAGTGAACCTTTATAAGCCTAAAGGCCCCACATCCTTTGCCATGGTGCATCAGGTAAAAAAGATATTAGGAGTAAAAAAAGCCGGGCACATTGGCACTCTGGACCCCATGGCGGAAGGAATTCTTCCCATCTGCCTCGGTCAGTCTACCCGTATTATTCAGTTTCTGTCGCCCTTATCCAAGCGTTATCAATGTACTATGGTTCTTGGATCAGCTACAGACACTCAAGATGCTACGGGAAAGGTGATATCCAGCGGCGACCCTTCGTCGATAACAAATCAACAGATCAAGGAAATATTTCAGAGGTTTTCAGGCGAGCAAAAGCAAGTGCCACCTATGTATTCGGCCAAGAAAAACAATGGAATTCCCCTTTACAAATTAGCCAGAAATGGTATTACTATCCAAAGAAAACCCGTTTCAGTACATTTTTTCTCCATAGAATTTGTAAATAAGGAGGAAAATCGGGTAAAATTTAATGTTTACTGCTCAGCGGGAACTTATATCCGCACCTTATGCCACGATATCGGGCAAGAATTTGGGTGTGGAGCGCATATGTCCCACTTGGTTAGAAGTGAAGTCGGACTGTTTGATCTGGAATCATCAGTCACTATAGAAGCATTAAAAGAAGCCAGTGAAAAAAGGGTTCTGGAAGATGTGCTTTTTTCCGTTGAAAAAGTACTTTCCTTCCTGCCAGAGCTTCGCATCAAAGATGAATTTGTTAAACCCATTGCCAATGGTAGTGCTTTACCGAAATCTGCGTTTAAGGTTTTACCTCGGGAATTTAAACCGGGAATGAGCCTAAGGGTTTCAAACGGCAATGATGCAATACTAGCTATCGTCGAACCTCTGGTAAATCAGGATCAGTTCGAAAAAATGGATTCAAGTGCAATCGCGTTTAAATTAAAACGTGTTTTAGTAAATTAACATTATTAGTTTTAGGTGGAAATAGATTGGAATGTTTTCGCAGGTATGTCCCGATGACAAAAGCCGGGGCGTTTCTACGAAAACATTCTCCAATCAATTTTCTAAATCAATCAAGTTGGAGAAATAGTCATGGCACTCAATGCTGAACAAAAATCAACAATTATCACAGATAACAAGCTTCATGAAAAAGACACCGGGTCGTCCGAAGTACAGATCGCACTCATATCAAAACGGGTGACCTATTTAACAGAACATTTCAAGACACATTCAAAAGACCACCATTCCAGGCGCGGACTGCTCAAACTGGTCAGCAAAAGAAGAAAGCTTCTTGACCACTTGAAGATAGAAGACCTTAATCGATACCAAAAAATCATTACGAAACTTGGCATCCGCAGATAACCGCGCAACAACACACACGCCTAATTGAATATTAGGGAAAGATATTGGAGAAATATTAATGGAAAAAGTAGAAATAGATATTGATGGAAAAATAATTTCTTTGGAAGCAGGCGATCTGGCTCGACAAGCAGGCGGCACTGTTGTCATCCGTCAGGGCGACACAATGGTTCTGGTTGCTGCGACTATGGCAGGTAAACCTCGCGAAGGAATAGATTTCTTTCCGTTGACCGTAGACTATAGAGAGAAAACCTACGCAGCGGGTAAAATTCCCGGTAGCTTTTTTAGACGCGAAGCCCGACCAGGAGAACTCGAAACATTGATCTGCCGATTGATTGATCGACCGATCCGACCTTTGTTTCCAAAAGAATTTAAAAACGAGACGCAAGTCGTTGCCATGGTAATTTCCCATGACGGTGAAAATCCACCGGACGTCAATGCCATCACCGGCGCTTCTGCCGCTTTGATGATCTCAGACATTCCTTTTGAAAATCCGGTAGCAGGAGCTCGAATTTCAAGAGTCGATGGGAAACTGATTTTTAATCCAAATTACGAAGAAACCGCTGCTAGCGATCTTAACCTCATTATGGCTGGAACCGCAGATGGAATCGTAATGGTTGAATCGGGAGCCAACGAAGTCAGCGAAGACGAAATGATGGAAGCCTTGGATTTTGGCCACGAGCGAATTAAAAAAGTCATTGGTATTCAGATCAAGCTGCGCGAGCTTCTCGGAAAAGAAAAACTGGTTGTTGAACCTACACCTGTTAATGAAGAGCTTCAATCATCTATCAACAGCAAAGCCGCAGAGAAACTCGATGCAGCATGTCAAATTGCTGGAAAACATGAGCGTGGTGATGCTGTAAAGCAAATCCAGAATGATCTTTGCGCTGAGCTGAATCCGGATGAAAATGCAGGCATCAAAGGGGAAATCAAAGATATTTTCCATGACCTTGAAAAAACAGTCGTGCGAAATCTTGTTCTCGACAAACAATATCGTGTCGATGGTCGAGGACTTGCAGACGTTCGCCCCATTAGTATTATGACGGGTTATTTACCCCGTGTTCATGGCTCTGCCGTTTTCACACGCGGTGAGACTCAAGCGCTGGTCGCCGCAACCCTGGGAACCTCTTCCGATGAACAAAGAATGGATAGCCTGGAATTCAAAGGCAGCAAATCCTTTATGCTACATTACAACTTCCCCGCATTCTGTACTGGAGAAGTAAAATTTATTTCTGGCCCTGGACGAAGAGAAATTGGACACGGCATGCTTGCTGAGCGTTCATTGATCCCTGTTCTCCCTAGCAAAGATGATTTTCCTTACACCATTCGAATTGTTTCCGAGATATTGGAATCAAACGGTTCTTCCTCAATGGCTTCTGTATGTGGCGGTTCACTCTCCATGATGGACGCAGGTATTCCCATTAAAGCACCGGTAGCCGGAATCGCTATGGGACTCATCAAAGACGGAGATCGTGTTGCAATCCTTTCAGACATCCTCGGCTCCGAAGATCATTTAGGAGATATGGATTTTAAAGTGGCGGGAACAACCAATGGTATCACCGCATTGCAAATGGACATCAAAGTCACCGGACTTGACCGTGATCTCATGAAAACAGCCCTTCAGCAAGCTAAAGAAGGGCGTTTGCATATTCTTGGTGAAATGGACAAAGCACTATCAACTCACCGCACTGAAATAAACCAACACGCACCGAGAATTGTCACACTCACGGTACCCAAAGACAAGATTCGGGATGTCATAGGGCCTGGCGGTAAAGTCATTCGTGAGATTATCGACAAGACGGGAGTTTCGATCGACATCAATGACGATGGTCTGGTTTCCATCGCTTCAGCGGATGCCGAAGCGGCAGCAAAAGCGGTAGAGTTTGTTGAGAACCTTACCCAGGAAGTTGAAGTTGGGAAAATTTATCTCGGCAAAGTGAAAAAGATCGTCGACTTCGGTGCCTTTGTAGAAATTTTTCCAGGTACCGATGGACTGGTTCACATCTCTCAAATCTGTGATCGTCGCATTAAAAGTGTAAGCGATGAGATTCAGGAAGGCGATGAGATCAAGGTCAAAGTCATCGATGTAGATCAGCAGGGTAAAGTTAAGCTAAGCAGAAAAGAAGCCCTGAAAGATGCGGTAGAAGCTGCAGCCCCTACTGCTACCTAAAAAGAAAAGTATTACTAAACGGGAGAGGCTTCACAGCCTCTCCCTTTTTTTTTCCTGTAACTTTATAATCTCCCTGGTGAGGTTTTAAAGACTAACCAAACTCCCCTTCCCTGACTCTTCTAATCAGTTCTTCAACGAACAGCTCTAGGTATTGTGGCGAGGCGGCCGAAGTATGCGGTTGGATGAGGACATTGCCCAACCCCCATAGCCTGGAAAATTCAGACAAAGGTTCTTTGCCAAACACATCCAGATACGCTCCGGTAATTTCTCCGCCTTGCAAGGCTTCTACTAAATCAGATTCTTTATAAATATTCCCACGTCCCACATTATAAAAAAATGAAGTCTTCCGCATGTTTTTAAAATGGATGGACTGTAGGATTTCATTGGTCTCCGGCCCACCGGGCAGTGCACAAATTAAATGATCGGTTTCGGGTAGTGCTGACTCCCATTTATCGCGAGTCAATATTTCATCTTCTTCATCAAAATAATTGGGCGTCGCCATTTCAGTACGTTTGATTCCTGTAATCTGGCAACCGAAGGGTTTTAATAGTCTGCCCAAAGCATTACCAATTTTACCAAAACCTAAAATAGTAACCCGAGCCTTATAAAGAGACTGTTGCTTTTTTGAAATTTTTATACGCGCCCATTTTTTCTTCCCCTGCATCTTCATAGATAATGGAAACGCTTTCAGGAAATGCAACATCCCGCCAATAACGCTTTCCGCCATCATCGGCCCATGAAATCCACCAAACGAAAGTTTTAAACTCGCAGGTGGCTGCCAGGGAATCCAGTCATTTCCAGCTGCAGGTGTGGCAATGAGTTTTAGCTTCGGTGCATTTTCCAGCCACCTCTCCTTGAAAACCCAAACGATCACGGCATCTGCTTCCGGCAATTTATCTTTAAACTCCTTTAAATTTAAGCACACCTGCACCGCTGTTTCTGGAAAATGAGACTGAAGCAGAGCCTTATCCTCGGGTTTGAAGTTCCAGGCATCCACATGCGGGTGCGTTAAGTAAACCAGAATCTTGTTATATTGAATTTTTCCCATAAGTAGTTGTAAGTTGAAAGGCGGCAGTTTCCTCAGCCCGGTTTTAGTAGAATCGGGATGCGAACTTTTAATTTTAAAAGGAGCAAACTGCCATGAGAAGAAATTATCACATTCTAGGCAAGGATCACAACGAAGAGTTATCCGAGTATTTCAGTCGAGACGGTCAGCTGTTACTGGCACTGGTGTAGCTTTTAGAGACCTCTGAAATAGCATTGGATAAGTTGATTGATATTGCAGGCCGAAACACAATTGAAATGGTGCTGAAGATTTTGGCACAAGGGGTTGCCGGAGCCAAATACCAAGGGAAACGTAGAGGCAAGGTCGGTTGGCATAGATCACAAACGGGTTTTGTCAGTTTATCAGATTATAAGCTGATGGTGAAACGTCCTCGTCTTTGCCGTAAAGGAAGAAGTTCTATTAACCAGGTTTTTGGAGACCGACATCCAGTGTGCAACGTTGCCGTAACCGTAAGATCAAGAACGTGATGGATCATCTCCCTGATGAGTTGAAAGATCAGATAAAAGCGGTGATGAAAGCATCTTGGAAGTTAAACGCCAAGGAGGGTATGGAAGAGATGTTTACCTTAAACCACTTGGGTTTGCCTCCGACTTTGACTCGTTGCCTTGCAACAACCAATATCATAGATAGTCCCAATGGAGGTGTTAGGCGAAGAACCCGCAGGGTGAGTCGTTTGAAGAACGTAAATATGGTTTTACGTTGGGCGGTTTCAGCTTTTTTATCTGCCGAGAAAAACTTCAGGAAGATTATGGGATACAAAGACCTTTGGACTTTAGAAGCAATCTTAGGACGATTAACAGTCACCGGTATTGACAAATAGAAAAAACTAATCTAAAACTATACGAAAGAATGGGATATTTCAAATTTCCTATTTATTCTTTATAGATTTTCTAACCTGGCAAGGGGGGGGTTATGACACGAGTACAATTAG
>CALJGH010000024.1 GCA_938073925.1 uncultured Nitrospinaceae bacterium | reverse complement strand
AGATTTAGAAAAGATTATAGTGTTGCATCGACCGGTTGAGAACGCCACCCAAAGCGGACGATCACATTAATTATGAAAGCGGACTACGGGGAAGATGAGGTTGGTTGAGCTAAGGAGGCTAGTTAGTTAATACTTTCAGTGCTGGATCACCTCGACGCCTCAAAATATTTTGGCTCTCATAATGCCCGTATTTTTCATAAAGAAAGGGCCATGTTTATTACTCCAATAATCTTGAAATTGATCGCAAGTCATATCTTTGTGACGGCGTATACACATAACAAATTTGATTATTTAAAAATACTCCTTTAGAGGATGGTATGTTCAGCGCAATATTATCTGGCACGAATGTTGTGATGTGCCGCCGAATTTTCTCGATACGTTCTCATTATTTTGAGGGTAATTCAATGACGGGTTTTGGAGGATTTCTACTATAAATAACTATAAGCGAGGCTTTTTAAATATCAATGGTCGTCCTGTTATAGGATCCCGCCATAGGAAATATGGTTTATGAGGTAAGCATACTGTCAAGGTTCATTTCTCAATTGCTTAAACAAGGCAAAGCACATCCCTATCATTATAAGTGCAAAGGGGAGTCCAGAAGCGATGGCGGCAGTTTGTAAGGCTTGTAAGCCACCGGCCAATAATAATACGGATGCAATGACACCTTCGGTCACTGCCCAGAAAACTCTCTGGTTTGCAGGTGGGTTCTGATCACCTCCAGCAGTCAATATGTCGATCACCAAACTACCTGAATCTGACGAAGTCACAAAAAAAGTTACGATGACCAATGTAGACAAGGCCGCAGTTATTTTCTCCATTGGAAGGTAAGCCAAAGTTTCAAACAGGGCGGTGCTGACGTTTGCAGAAACGGCTTGGGAAATAGGGGCACCTTCAAATATTTCCAAATAGAGAGCGGTGCCGCCGAAAACACTCAACCAGATAAATGTCGCAAACACGGGAGCGAAGAATCCTCCTATAATAAATTCGCGGAGGGTCCTTCCTTTTGAAATACGTGCGATGAACATTCCTACAAACGGTGCCCAAGCTATCCACCAACCCCAGTAGAAAATGGTCCAGCTGGACTGCCAACTCGGTTTTGCAACCCATTCGCTCCAATAACTGAAATAAAAGATATTGCTGACATAATCTTTCACTCCATTTCCGAAAGTTTGCAAGATAAACATTGTTGGGCCAAGAAAAAATAAAAAGGCTATCAAAATTATGCTTAAGCAAATATTGAAATAACTGAGTCGACTGATGCCTTTCTCAAGTCCCAACACCACTGACACAGTGGCACATGCGGTGATGAGGACAATCAAAACAATCTGTGTCATTTTGTTTTCGGGGCAGTCACCCAGAAAATTTAGGCCGGAATTGACTTGCATGGCTCCCAACCCTAGAGAGGTGGCTACGCCAAACATTGTTCCCACTACGGCGAATATATCGATAGCATGTCCCCATGGTCCATAAATTTTATTTCCAAGTAAAGGATAGAAGCAGGATCGAATGGTTAAAGGCAGTCCCTTTCTATAAGAAAAGTAGGCGAGGGAAAGCCCGACAACAATGAAAACGGACCAGGCGTGCAGTCCCCAGTGAAAATAAGTGATTCCCATAGCTAGATTGGCAGGAGATAGCTGGGAATCGATGCTGGGCGGATTGGTGAAATGCTTGATAGGCTCGGCGATGCTCCAAAATACGAGTCCGATCCCCATTCCCGCGCTGAACATCATGGCAAACCAGGTTGTATAGCCGAATTCAGGCTTATCATCAGGTTGCCCTAAACGGATGCGTCCAAACCGGCTGAAGAGAAGAAAGAATATAAAAATAAGGAACATGATCGTGGAAATTGTAAACACCCAACTGAAATCCTTCACAATGGTGGACTGAACTGAATCAAAAATCTTTTTTGATGACTCGCCAAACAAAGTTGCCATCAAAATAAAACCCAGCATGATGAGAGCCGATATAATAAAAACGGGTGGATTGGTTCTTTTAAAAAATAGAACCTGTTGGATTTTTATTTTAGATTCCATGGAAGAAGTTCTGGTTGAAAACAGAGTTGATAACGAAGTTTTATATAAATAAGTAAAATTTTTTTAAAGATAAATTCCTCACCATTTTGCAATCTTTCCACTTAAGCATATTAAAAAAAGGATGCCTTGCCAACCCTGCTATTTTACTGTATAGTACGGGTCTTAAATTAAATCCTTAAAGTATCAGCCCCTATATACAAATCCAAATAGTTTATTTGGGCGTTTGTTATTGTTTCTACTACAGGAGGAATGATTGCGTCTGAATGCTATTCCTAAAATTAGCTTTAATTGAGGAGGCATTCATGAGTACTGCTACAGAAAAGACAGCTGTTGACAAAGCCGAAGAATATTACAATAGCACCCCCGCTGATGAATTTTATTTTAAAATTTGGGGTGGTACCCATATCCACGTAGGAATTTACGATCACGCCAAAGAACCCATCAAAGATGCCAGTCCAAAAATTGTGCATATGATGGCATCAAAATTAAAATTGGACAGCAATACCAAATTGCTGGACTTGGGTTCCGGTTATGGAGGTGCAGCCCGATTCCTGGCCAAAAAATTTGGAGTTCAGGTGACCTGCCTGAACCTCAGCGAAACTCAAAACGAAAGAAACCGTGGCCTGAATAAAGAGGCTGGTTTGGATAAGCTTATAACGGTAGTGGAAGGCAACTTTGAAGATATCCCTTTCCCTGAAAATTCATTCGATATTGTTTGGTCTCAGGATGCCATCGTTCACAGTGCTAGCCGAGAACTTGTGGTTCAGGAAGTTGTTCGGGTGCTTAACGACAGTGGTGAATTTATTTTCACGGATCTGATGCAGACTTTCGATTGCCCTAAAAGCATTTTAAAACCTGTCCTGGACAGAATTCATTTGGATTCATTGGGCTCTTTCGGCTTTTATGTAGAACAGGCCAGAAAACTTGGCGTGAAAAAGACCGAAGTGCAAGACTTGTCCGAACATTTAACCACTCATTACCAGCGTGTGATGGAGGAAACCCAAGATCGCTATGATGAAATGGTTGAGACCTGCGGAAAAGAATATATCGATACAATGATTCAAGGATTAAAACACTGGGTCGAAGCTGGGAAGAACGATCATCTTTCCTGGGGAATTATTCATATGAATAAGAGTAATGTCGACCAAACAGCATAGTCGTTTTGGAAGTCCTAGTAAGCTGCGACACCGAAATTTTCTTAAAGTCCTTAAAATTGAATGATTGGGTAGTTAAATGATCCCTCGTTATGTGGACGGTAATGCCGGCGAATTATAGTAAAAGGCTTAACGATATCTTTGCCTAACGAGTATCGTCTTATTGGTCCCACCCTAGTGGCTAGTAGTGGATGAGGGAGTGGATGGGAGTGTCTTTGAGTTTTTCTCGTCCCTTCAGGAAATCCAGTTCGATGAGAAAAGCTGTCTCTACAATTTCCACGCTTTCAAAATTACTTCGTATTAATTTCAAAGTTGCCCCAAGGGTTCCACCCGTGGCGAGAACGTCATCGATAACGATGATACGTTCTCCTGGCTGGAACGCATCCTGATGAATTTCAATAGTGTCTGTTCCGTATTCGAGAGAATAGGTTTCCTGATAAGTTTTATAAGGTAGTTTTCCTGGCTTGCGAACCATTGTGGTACCTGCTTCGAGCGCATAAGCCAGGGCTGATGCGAAAATAAACCCGCGTGCTTCCACTCCGACCACGGTATCAATCTGTTTATCTGCATATCTTTCTTTTAACGTGTTGATGGTTTTCCCAAATGCAGATGCATCTGCAAGTAGCGGAGTGATATCTTTAAAAATAATTCCTTCCTTGGGAAAGTCAGGAATGTCACGGATGATTTGTTTTACAGATTGCATGGATGCGCCTTTCTTTAGATGGTCGAAAGCTTTGTAGTTTAGCTTTTAACAAATATGTATGAAATTATAAAATTTATCTTTTAGTCGGTAAATATTTTATGGGGTTTTTAGGTTCTGTATCGTTTCTTACTTCGAAATGAAGATGTGATCCAGTGGAGCGTCCTGTGCTTCCCATCAGCGAAATTTTTTGTCCCTGTTTTACGCGTGTGCCTTTTTTTACCAAAATTTTTGAGTTGTGCGCGTAAACAGTTGTGAGGTGGTGCTGGTGTTTTATGATGACCATTTTCCCATACCCGGTTGGACCCCAACCACTGAAAACGACTTCACCCGCAGCGGCAGAGTATACGGGAGTTCCTTTCGGCGCGGCAATATCAATGCCTTCGTGCTTACGTCCATTTCGTTTGCCAAAACTTGAAGTGAGGGTGCCCTTTGTAGGCCAAATAAAAATTCCTCTTCGAGGTTTGACAGTGGGCGATTTTTTCTTTTT
>CALJGH010000023.1 GCA_938073925.1 uncultured Nitrospinaceae bacterium | reverse complement strand
TTCGCGCGCATGACCATCAGCTACTTCCCATACACAATTGACAAAACCATCTAAAAAAAACCGGTCATGCGAAATAATAACAAGACTTCCTTCATAATCCGACAGCACAGCAGCAAGATGCTCGCGAGAGCGCATATCGAGATGATTGGTCGGCTCATCGAGTAAAATACAGGAAGGCGGTGCATTAGTGTCAGAGGCGGCATTACCGCAAAGCATTCGGGCCAGAGCCAAACGGGATTTTTCTCCACCCGACAACACCGAAACCTTTTTCTCTACATCGTCTCCCGAAAACAAAAACGCCCCTAGAATATTTCTTTGTTGGGTGCGAAGAAGTCCGGGGGCAGACTCCTGCAACGATTCCAGCACCGTATGTTTAAAATTCAGCGTCTCTCCCTGATGCTGTGCGAAATAAGATCGCGATACTTTAACCCCTTGCTTCACCTCTCCGCTATCGGGCAATAACACGCCTGCTAACATTTTTAACAAGGTTGATTTCCCCGCTCCATTCTTACCTGCCAAAGCTACTTTGCATCCTCGCTCAAGCGTTACCGAAAAGTTATCGTATACTTTCAATGCCCCGTAACTCTTAGTCACGTTTTCCATTTCTAAAACATTTTTTCCTGTTCTAACAGGTTGTGGAAACCGGAAATGGATCGCCTTACTGCTTTCGCTAGTTTGTACCCGCTCTATCTTATCCAACATTTTGATTCTGCTTTGCACCTGCGTGGCTTTCGTGTTTTTAGCACGGAACCTTTCTATAAACCGTTCCACTTCAGCAATGCGACGGTTTTGGTTCGCCGCCTGAGACTCGAGTTGTGTTTGTTTGTCTTCTTTCAGTCTTTCATAGTCATCGTAATTACCGGAATAAATCGTTAAGGTCGAGCGATCCAGTTCAAAAATACGTGTGGCAAGAGTGTTGAGAAATTTTCTATCATGCGAAATCAAAAGAACACTGCCTTCATAAGACTTCAGAAAAGATTCCAGCCAGACCACCGACTGCAAATCGAGATGATTCGAAGGCTCATCCAGAAGCAGGACATCGGGACGCTGAAGTAAGATTCGCGATAGTTCTACCCGCATTCGCCAACCACCGGACAACTGATCCAAAGGCTTGTCCCATTGACCGGGCTTGAATCCTAATCCCTGCAAAATAATTTTTGACCGCGCATCGCGGTCATAACCGCCGAGCCGTTCAAATTCGTGCTGTAATTCGCCGTAACGATCTTCGAACTTCTCGTCCGCCTCCAGTTTTTCTAGTTCTGTTTTCACCTGTAAAAAATGAGGGTCGCCAAGCACCACTCTTTCCAAAGCGGACTCACCTCCTCCCTCCTGATCCTGCTCCAGCAGACCGTATCGCAATCCTTTTCTCAGTGTCACCTGTCCCGAATCCAGAGGCTCCCTACCAATGATGACTTTAAAAAGCGTGGTCTTACCGGTGCCGTTTTCTCCCACTAAACCCACCTTTTCCTTGGGCCGTAAATGAAAACTCACATCCCGAAAAATATTTTTCGAGCCAAACTGTTTATTCAACTTCTCAACAAATATCACAGGGTTCCTCTGGGTAAATAGGTCTATCCATTTTTAAGCTACCCCTACATCAGTAGTTTACGGCCTGCACTCATGACGGCTCTGGTAGCCTCACTGGGATTCATCGCCATGGCGTTGGTAACGGGAAAAGGAGCGGAGGTTCAACGCCCTATCACAACTGTAGTTATTGACGGCATCCTTTTTTCGAAGCTCTTAACCTTGTTTGCTCTTCCTGCTGTCTATCGAACGTTTCATTCATCCACTGAACAGTTAAATTTTTCAAGACGTTGTTTTCAGTTTCGGATTAAACGCTTCGCGCAAACCTTCACCGCATAAATTAAATGCCAGCACGACCAACAGAATCGTAAAACCTGGGATGAAAGTCAGCCAAGGTGCATCGAACAAAAAGTTTTTCCCATCCGAAAGAATATTACCCCAAGTTGCATCGGGAGGTTGAACACCGAAGCCAAGAAAGCTAAGAGCCGACTCGGTAAGAATGGCCGATGCTACACCCAGAGTTGCAGAGACTAACACTGGAGCAATGGCGTTGGGAACCATATGAATAAAAATAATGCGCCACTCCGGTATAGCTTGACTGCGGGCGGCGGCAACAAAATCCTGATCGCGAAGAGCTAAAAACTCAGCACGCACAAAACGCGCAGTACCCATCCAACTGGTCAACCCAATCACGATCATGATGTTGTAGATACTGGGTGGCAATAACGCCACAACGGTGAGAATTAAAAAGAATGTGGGAAAACAAAGCATGATATCTACAAACCGCATGATGATAGTATCTACTGTGATGAACCCCAACTTCACCCGGCCGTAATAACCTGCGATGCCGCCAAAAAATATTCCCACTGTTAACATAATTCCCACAGCAACAAATCCTACACTTAACGACACTGAAGTGCCTTCGAGCATTCGTGCAAATACATCCCGTCCTAGCTCATCGGTGCCAAACAGATAAATGCCAAAGGTAGGAGCATCTTCCTGAGGAGTTATAGAACTTTTAAACACAGTTAAGGGCGGCAAAAACTTTTCAGATAAGCGGACTACTTTAGGGTCAAAGACCACAATATATCGAGTCAAAATTTTTCCGAAAAATGCCAGTGCCAATAAAAACATGAGAAACCAAAAGCTACCATAGGCCATTGTGTTTCGCTTGAGAATATCCCAGCGCTCCTGAAAAAGTCCTTTAGAAGGAGGCGCTTCCATTTCGAATGTCGTTATTGATTCACTCATTCCATTACCGTTAGAATTTTATACGTGGGTCGACCACAGCATAAAGAATGTCGGACACCAACGTACCCACCAGAACCAGGACTGCTGTCATAAAATTGAGCGTCAAAATGATCGGAAAATCTCTGGCCAATATCGCTTCATACCCGAGCCGGCCCATTCCCGGCCAGGAAAAAATCTGTTCAAAAATAACAGAACCGCCAATGAGAGCCGGAATGGTCAAACCAAACATCGTGATAAAAGGTAGTAAAGCATTGCGTAATCCATGACGGTAAATTACCTGATCCTCTGGCAACCCTTTTGCGCGAGCGGTGCGCATATAATCCTGATGCAATACTTCCGACATTTGAGATCGAACATAACGCGACAGAACAGCCGTGCCCGCAATCGCCGACATCAACGCGGGAATAGTCAAATGCCATACACGATCCATCGACTGAAATAAAAACGATGCATCTTCCAGTCCGAACGTCCTCATACCCAGAACCGGAACGTTGAAGGTTTTCACCATAAAAATGATTACGAGATAGGAAAGAAAAAATCCGGGAATGGAAATCAAAGCATAAGATATAAAAGTACTGGATCTGTCAAAAGTCGAGTCGCGGTGAACCGCCGCACGAATGCCTACAGGAAACGCCAAGCACCAGGTGATAAAAGTTGCAATGACAAATAGCGGTAAAGAATTAAGGAAACGTTCCCAGATTTTTCCCATGACCGGTTGATTGTCTTTGAACGATTTCAGCTCACCGGTAAACAGATCTTTCACCCAATAAACGTACTGCACATGTAGAGGTTCATCTAGATGGAAGGCGGCACGGATGCGTTGAATGTCTTCGGCTTTCATGCGTGGATTAGATGGATCCACCAGTGCCGGCTCACCTGGTGCCAGATGAACGATCGCATGAGAAATGATAGAAATAAATATCAGCAGGATGATCCGCTGCCAGATATTGCGCAAAATAAAATTGACCACTATTGCCTCGACCGCTCGTAAAAAGTTATACTTGCAAACATGGATATTCTACAACTCAGTCACTATCTCGACAACCTTCTGGAAATTAATTCCATTCGCGATGCGCCGCACGCTCTGAATGGATTGCAAATTCAAAATCAGGGTGAAATAAAAAAAATCGGCCTGGCCGTTGATTTATGCCAAGCAACCATAGAACTTGCCGTTGAAAAACAATGCCAGATGCTTTTCGTTCATCATGGCGCGTTTTGGTCGGGACTGCAACCGATACGCGGCAAACATTACGAAAAACTATCAGCTATGATGCAGGCGAATATCGGGCTTTACTCGGCACATATTCCTTTGGACCTGCACCCAGCCTATGGAAATAATCGAGCACTCGCTGATTTGATCGGACTCGAAAATCTCGAATCTTTCGGTGAATACGACGGTATAAAAATCGGATTCAAAGGTTCACTCCCCGCAATATCTTCGGAAAAACTGGGCCAAGTGCTTGAACAAAAACTCGACTCTCAAGTAAAAGTAATAGGCAAAGGAGATGTTAAAACCGTCGGGCTGGTCACCGGAGGTGCCGCCGACATAGTCCGGCAAGCGATACAGGAAGGACTCGACTGCTACATCACTGGTGAGGGGGCCAATCACCATTTCCACGAAGCTACCGAAGGAAACTGCATACTGATTTTTGCCGGGCATTACGCCACAGAAACGGGAGGCGTGAAATCCGTCGGGAAACATCTTAAGGAAAAATTCGATATCGACAGCGAGTTTCTACACTACCCCACTGGGCTTTAGCTCACTAACTAGCAAGACTACCGGTTCAAAAAAATGCAAGCGAAATCCAAGTTAAAGGCGTAACAATAAGCATTAGCCTGACGTGTATCGAACTATTTCCACGGGGCGTTGCCCAGCGTTCACATTGTTTTAAAAATCGCGTCCAACCCACTTCGATAATCAGGGTACTGGAGTTTTACTCCCAACTCTTTTTTTATTTTTTTATTGCCCACCCGTTTACAGGTCAAATAAAACCCGCGTGCTATTTCCGATAACTCTGCAGATTCGAACGGGATCAATGGAGGCGGCTTAACCTGTAAAAGTTTACAGGCGTAATCAACAGCCTCGGTTGGTGGAGCCGGGTGATCATCACTGATATTATATATTTCTCCCGATTTCGGATTTCGCATGGATGCTTCCAGAGTTTGCGCTAGATCTTCCACATGGGTGCGGGAAAAAACCAGTCCCGGTTTTTCAATTCGCCTGGCTCGCCCCTGCTTAACCGAAACAAGAAGATTTCTACTAGGACCATAAATCGCCGCACATCTAAAAATCATAACTGGCTCTATTTCTAACCAGCGATTTTCAGCCTCCACACGTCTTTCATTAAGTTCTGTTACTGGTTGCAAAGGTGAAGATTCATCAACCCATTCCCCCTGGGTGTCACCATAAACTCCCGTTGATGAGATATAGCCAATCCATTCAAGGTTTTTACATTCCACGAGTTTCGAAAAAAAATTTTGCAACACCACATCGCCTGAAGGTTGTGGCGGAATAGAAACCAATAAATGGGTTGCTTTGGAAATGGCATTGTGGATTTCTTCAGTAGCATGGGTTCCATCGAACGGGAACACAGATAGTTCTTCCAACGCATTCTTTTTATCTATTGCCCGAGAAGTGCCAGAAACTGTCCATCCCTGAGAGTGCATTCTTTTCGCCAAAGCTTGCGCGGCAAAGCCCAGGCCAAAACAAAACAGGCTATTTTTTATCTGATTTTCTGGCATGAACTCACCCTAAGAACTAAATAAAATCAGCGGAGAGAAAAAGAGAAAATCAGGAAACCTGCTTAATCGGAAGAATCATTTGAAAAATAGAACCTTCGTTTTGCGAACTGATAGCTTTTATCTTTCCGTGATGTCGATCAACAATTTTTTTGCAAATGGCACGACCTATTCCGCTACCTTCGTATTGATTTCAACCATTCAAACGGAAATACGGTTGGAAGATACTGTCACCGTGTTGAGAGTCGAAACCGATACCATTATCCTTTACAAAAATATTCCAGAAACCATTTTCACACTGCTTAGCGGCCAATTCAACTTTTGGAGCCTTCTCTTTCTTTTTAAATTTGATAGCTTTACTGATCAGGTTTTGTAACAACTGCCGCATTTGAATAGGGTCGGCCTCTATCGTTGGTAAGGATTCCCTTTGAACAATGACTCACCCCACTTTAATAATATTTTCTTTAAAATTCAAGTCCTTCATAGCCTCTCTGAGTTCTCTGAGGTGGCGGTACCCACTTACAGCTCTTAACTTTGTCTCGATTTCTTGCAGAGCCGTCCCAACCCATCGTTGCCTCTGATCACTGTTTTTCCAGTAACTCACCCGATCGGTGTAAATCCCCACCTGACGCATGATATTCTCGATACAGTTGGTAGTCTTGAAGCTGACACCGAGCTTTGGAAACATACCCAGATGGTGAAGGGTTAATGTTTCTTCCATAACTTCTTCCAGGCTACGAACAGCAGATTGATTGAGGATTGCCAGTTCTCTTTTTATCAAGTTCAGCTTCTTCTTCGCCGCTTCATAAGTGGGCTGTTCATAAGCCAACTGAAGTTTTCAGCGGAAGTTCGACTTATGTTTTTTATCCAGATATTTTAAGATGTTCTCCAGTTTGTGCTATTCGCAACGCTGAATTACAGCCTTCTCGGAAATAGCATTCTTGATTCCTTTATAAATCCACTTGGCTCCGTCTATGAAAAACAGGATTTAATTATCTGTGTTCAACCCTCGATTGATGAGTTCATTCATAAAATCACGGCACACACGACCGCTCTCAGTTCTTGATTCGATGAATCCCAGGATAACCTTTTCTCCTTCTAGGGTCACTCCTAAAGCGATACTGAGGCCTGGCAGTTGCTGGACTATTTTCCGATACAGAATTGACCAAAAATTTTATCCAATAAGTCTTCGGCGAAAGTTT
>CALJGH010000022.1 GCA_938073925.1 uncultured Nitrospinaceae bacterium | reverse complement strand
ATCCAGGGTGGTGATAAGTGATGAAATTTCACACATTCGAGCACGTATAAACAGCCACTAGCAACCATTAGGACATTTGTTTAGGTTATGTGCCTATCGGTGTCGCATGGCGTCCCCTCCCACTCTTTTTTTCTTTCTTCTGCTTTGTTTTCGTTCTTCGTTTGACATCTCGCGTGTGCCATTCATCTGCTCTACCTCTTTCTGTCCTATAGACTTAAATTTGCCACTATTGATATCTTTGTATTCTTTTGACATTTTAGTCCTTGTCCCTTTGTGTATGTTTTTATGTTGGTCTCTCGTTTGAAATTGCCTATTCTTTTTTTGGATACTTCTTGGTCTCGTGGTTGCACTTGTTCTGTGCCTGCTTCGTTTTGTGTGTGGTCTGAAAAACCTGTTTGACCAGACCCTACTATTTATACCAGATTTGACCCGACCTCCGCAAAGCAGTCCAAATGTTAAACTTTTAAAAACTATTTGCTAAGGGGGGGATTATGGGTAGGAAACGATTTAGTCCGGAGCAAATTATTGTAAAACTTCGAGAAGCAGAGGTTATTGTGTCTAAAGCCTTGACTCAGGTGTAAGCAGCAAAAAAAGCTAGGTATCTATAAACAAAAACTCATCCGCTGGCGCAAGGAATATGGTGGGTTGCGTATAGATCAAGCCAGGAGGTCCAAGGAGCTGTAGAAGGAGAATATTCAGTTAAAGCGTTTGGTAGCGGACTTGAGTCTGGATAAGGCGATTTTGAAGGATGTTGCCTCGGGAAACTTGTAAGCTCGGCACGACGTAGAGAGATGGTAGACAATGCCATGGAATATTATGGGGTGTCATAACGAAAAGCGTGTCGAGTTCTGGGCCAGTGTCGGGCGACGCAGAGATATGAATGGAAGCAGATGGATGATGAAGAATTATTACGCAATAGTGTAACTAGTTTTTCCAGTAAGTATGGAATATATGGATATAAGCGTATCACCGCTTTACTGAATCAGGATGGCTGGAAAGTCAATCATAAGAGGGTTTTTTGGATTTGGAGAGAAAATGGACTTAAAGTTCCATCCAAGCAACCTACCCATAATCCCCCCCCCTTACCAAATAGTTTTTAAAAGTTTAACATTTGGACTGCTTTGCGGAGGTCGGGTCAAATCTGGTATAAATAGTGGGGTCTGGTCAGTCTAATTGAGATTTCTAAATATGTTGAATTTATTTGGAGAAGCCAAATGAGTGGGATAGATTCTTTATTTGTTGCTGTAAAAAGTGGTCACAGAGAAATGGCAACGTATTTTTTAGACCGTGGAGATAATCCAAACATTCAAGATAGCGAAGGTTTAACGGCTTTAATGTACGCGACCGAAAACGGAAATATAAACATAGTTGAGCTTCTTTTGAAAAAAGGAGCCGATATTGATATTAAAGCATCCGATGGCAGAACGGCTTTAGCGATTGCGTCCAAAAATGGTCATAAAAATATCGAAGAATTATTAAAAGATGCGGGCGCTAAATTGTAAAAAGCAAGATTTAGTCGTACAGACAATGTCCGCTTTTGGTTGCGATTTCAACCAGTCGACGCAACACTTTATCTTAATAGTAAAAAGATGGAGTTTACCAAATGGGCTATGAGAATAATCTCATACAATATTAAGCGGGTAGTATACTTCGATTAATTAACTAGATTTTGGAGATAGGTGATGATTGAGCTTAATAATGGACTAGAAGTTAGCAGCATGCAGGGAGCTAATAGAAGTAAATTATTGATCGAAACGTTAGATTTTGAACCTGATAAATTTCAAACAGAAGAGATAATCAAAGCAGAATTCCGTGAAATGGGAGCAAGTCGGCAACCTTCTAAATTAGAAGGTATTGGTGCTAGACAAATAAACACTGAAGCTTCTGTTAATACGATTGTCCCCCCAGAGATAGGCAAAGGTAACATAGTTAACAGCATAGTTTAAGGTGCAGATCATGGACGCAGATGAGTATTAGTTGTAGATAATGCATCAACCACTCAGGTTGACATAGCTTTCTTTGTGTCCACTTTTACTGAGAAAGCTCACCTAATAGGAGAAGGACAAAAAACTCTGCAAATATCTTCCTCTTTAATTTCTATTTCTTTCTAAGGCAGTTGATAAATTCTATCTAGCTATAGGCTTGTAGAATTTGGTGAGTCATTTGTCCTGTTATTGGTGTTATAAGGCGTGTTACCAAAGACAATTATTATTCTAACCTCTTTATTTATAAACTTATACCCTTGATCAGATTGAGAAATAAAAAATTAGACTTGGGATGGAGTGCTCGATTGGAATTGAAGTTTTCGAATTCCAATAATAGGACTCTGCTTGATTACCGTAAGCACCATGGCCCTTTGCAAGTTCAGAAACCTTTCTATCCAGAGCCAAATGGAACTTGCCATATTTATATTTTACATCCACCTGGTGGAGTGGTCGGAGGAGATCATTTAAATATTTCTATAAACGTAAACCCCAAGGCTCATACCCTGATTACAACACCAGCAGCAGGAAAATTTTATCGAAGTTCCGGTGCTGTGGCCAGACAGGAGCAGATAATAAAAATCGAACCTCAAGGAATCGTGGAATGGTTTCCATCAGAAAGTATAATTTTTTCTGGTGCTAAGGCGCAGATTAAAACAAAAGTTGAATTATCTTGCGACAGTCATTTTATGGGTTGGGAAATTTTATGTTTAGGACGGCCCGCTTCGAATGAAAGCTTTTCTCGCGGCGAACTGGACCAACGTTTTGAAGTTTGGCGTGAAGGCAAGCCTTTATGGATAGAACGTCTGAAACTAAATGGAGATGATAATGCCCTCCATGCAAAATGGGGATTGCAGGGATTTCCAGTTATTGGGAATATGGTTTGCGTAATAGATAAAGTAGAATTGGTGAACGAAATAAATAAAATATCAAGTCCCATGGGTGAACAAGAATTATTTTCCGCAACTCAAACGGATGGTATTATCATTTGCTATTTTATGGGAAATAGTGTGGAGAGATGCAGAAGTCACCTCATTAAGGTATGGAAAATATTACGTCAAAATGTACTCCAGCGCGAAGCGGTAGAGCCAAGAATTTGGGCTACTTGATATTATACTTGAATTGGTTTTTAATATTGAAAATTTAGAAAAATAAGTAAAAAGAGGTCACAATGGAACTCACCCCTAGGGAAAAAGACAAGCTGATGATTTTTACAGCCGGGTTGTTAGCAGAAAGAAGGTTAGCTCGTAGTGTGAAGCTCAACTATCCGGAAGCGGTTGCCTATATTTCAGCAGCTATTCTGGAAGCTGCCCGAGATGGAAAAAGTGTTGCAGAATTGATGCATTATGGAACAACTTTACTCAAACGCGCACAGGTTATGGAAGGTATTCCCGAAATGATCCATGAAGTTCAAGTAGAAGCAACCTTCCCGGATGGGACCAAATTGGTTACGGTTCACAACCCAATCACCTAAATGGAGAATGGAAATGATTCCTGGCGAAATAAAAGTGAATGAAGGTGATATTATCCTGAACGAAAATGGAAAAACGGTTTGCTTAACTGTTTCCAATTCTGGAGATCGGCCGATTCAGGTGGGATCGCATTATCATTTTTTTGAAACGAATGATGCTTTGCATTTTGATCGTGAAAAATCAAAAGGGTTCCGTCTAAATATTCCTGCAGGTACTGCAGTTCGATTTGAACCGGGACAAGAGCGGCAAGTCGAATTGGTCGCTTTTTTAGGTTCTCGTCATGTATATGGATTCAATGGAAAAGTTATGGGACCGTTGGAGGAAAAAAAATGAGTGTAATAAATAGACGTGCTTATGCAGATATGTATGGTCCTACAACAGGAGATCGAGTGCGTTTAGGAGATACCGATCTCTGGATTGAAGTGGAAGAAGACAAAACTTCCTATGGTGAGGAAGTCAAGTTTGGAGGAGGTAAGGTAATTCGTGATGGAATGGGGCAAAGTCAGAGGACATCCAAACATTCCGTTGATGTTGTCATTACCAACGCTTTGATCCTGGACCACTGGGGCATTGTTAAGGCAGATATTGGAATTAAATCGGGGCGCATTGTAGGGGTTGGAAAAGCGGGAAACCCCGATATACAGCCTGATGTAGATATCATTATTGGCCCTGGTACAGAGGCCATTGCAGGGGAAGGTCTAATTACAACTGCTGGTGCTATTGATGCTCATATTCATTTCATTTGTCCACAACAAGTCGATGAGGCGCTTATGTCTGGCGTCACTACAATGCTTGGCGGTGGAACCGGTCCTTCTGCTGGAACCAATGCTACCACTTGTACACCGGGTCCTTGGAACATTCAACGCATGTATCAAGCAGTCGAAGAGTTACCCATAAATTTCGGATTTATGGGTAAAGGCAATGCCAGTCTTCCTGAGGCACTAGAAGAGCAGGTGATTGCAGGAGTTATGGGGTTGAAGCTCCATGAAGATTGGGGGACGACTCCTGCCTCAATAAATAATTGTTTAACGGTAGCCGACCAATTCGATGTGCAGGTTGCAATTCATACCGATACTTTGAATGAATCAGGTTTTGTTGAAAATACTTTAGCGGCGTTTAAAAATAGGGCTATACATACCTATCATACAGAGGGTGCTGGTGGCGGGCATGCGCCGGATATTATTAAAGCCTGTGGCGAAATGAATGTTCTGCCGTCCTCGACAAATCCAACTCGACCTTATACAGTTAACACAATCGATGAGCATTTGGACATGCTCATGGTGTGCCATCATCTTGACCCTAAAATTCCTGAAGATGTTGCGTTCGCCGAATCGAGGATCAGACGAGAAACCATTGCAGCTGAAGATATCCTTCATGATTTAGGAGCGTTCAGCATGATTGCTTCTGACTCTCAAGCTATGGGACGAGTAGGTGAGATGATCTGCAGAACCTGGCAAACCGCCCACAAAATGAAAGTGCAACGCGGTCCATTAAAGCCCGACTCTTCCCGGAATGATAATTTTCGTGCCAAACGTTATGTAGCGAAGTATACGATCAATCCTGCGATTACGCATGGAATGAGCCATGAAATTGGTTCGATCGAAACAGGAAAACTGGCGGATATTGTTTTGTGGAAACCGGCATTTTTTGGTGCCAAACCCGCTATGATCATAAAAGGAGGAATGATCGTAGCTGCACCTATGGGAGATCCGAATGCTTCAATCCCTACCCCGCAACCCGTTCACTATCGTCCCATGTTTGGGGCATTGGGAGGGGCACGTAGTGAAACATGTGTGAGCTTTGTATCGAAAGCAGCATCTGAAACCGGAATGGGTGAGAAATTACGATTGCATAAGCGGCTGGTTGCAGTCAAAGATACTCGTTCCGTTACCAAAAAAGATCTCATTCATAATGCCTATCTACCGAAAATTGAAGTGGATTCACAAACTTATGAAGTGCGAGCCGATGGTGAGTTATTAACCTGTGAGCCTGCTAATGTATTACCACTGGCACAAAGATATTTTCTTTTTTAGTGATAACTAATGCTAACAATAAAAGAAAAACTTACCGAGCCTACTTCGACTTCTTTGAGTCTTACCCTTCCTTTTAGCAAAAGGCAAAAGAGCCGCCTAAGAATTTTCCTGGACGACAATCAGGAAGCAGCATTGATGTTGGAGCGAGGAAGTGTATTGAGGCAAGGTGATTTTTTACGCGCCGATAATGGGTTGATTATCGAAGTTCGAGCTGCCGATGAAGAGGTCGTCCTGTTTGCCACTCCAGACCATTTTTTATTAGCGCGTGCCTGCTATCATTTAGGTAACCGACATATTCCTGTCCAAATTGGCGAGGGTTGGATCAGAATTCAAAGAGATCATGTGCTGGAAGATATGATTCGCTCTCTGGGTCTTTCTGTGAAGCATGAACTTGCTCCTTTTGAACCAGAAGGAGGAGCCTATGGTGGTCATTCTGCACACTCCCATTCTCACCATGGCGAAACATAAATGTATTCCGAACGGCCTGAAGAAACTTTGCGCTTACTTCAATTGTGCAGTCCTACTCTTCCCGTAGGGGCCTATGCTTACTCGCAAGGTTTGGAGTTTGCGGTCTCTTCAAAATGGGTCTTTGATGAAACTTCAACTTCATTGTGGATCCAAGGCCTACTTGAAAACTCTCTAACATATCTGGATGTACCAATTTTATCACGCTTATATAATGGATGGTCATCTCAGGATAAAAATGAGGTGCTTTTTTGGAATGATTTTCTTTTCGCCAGCCGTGACTCCAAAGAACTACAGGAAGAAGAACAACAACTTGCACAAGCGCTCTCGCGGTTGCTGGTAGATCTGGGCATAGCAGAAGCAGGGGAGTGGAAAAAGAAACCCAGAGCCTGTTTTTTATCCTTGTTTACTTTAGGTGCAGTTCGATGGAAAATATCTCTTCATAATGCGGTTTTAGGATATTTGCGGATGTGGGCGGAGAATCAAGTACTAGTCGCAATCAAACTAGTACCGATTGGGCAAACCAGCGGGCAAAGGATCCTATCTTCCTTTACTAGTATTATTCCAAACTGTGTTACAAAAGGATTATCTTTGGAGGATGAAGAAGTGGGTTATACCTCTCCTGGCCAAGGAATAGCTAGCGCACTACATGAAACGCAATATACGCGATTATTCAGGTCCTAGAATTTAATGAAACAGTTACTTAGGGTTGGGATAGGTGGACCGGTTGGATCAGGAAAAACAGCTTTAGTCAATGCATTGTGTAGACGCATGAGAGAAAAGTATTCAATTGCAGTCGTGACCAACGATATTTACACAAAGGAAGATGCTCAGTTTTTGATCCAAAATAAAGCGTTACAGGAAGAACGGATAAAAGGAGTAGAAACTGGGGGCTGCCCGCATACAGCAATCAGAGAGGATGCTTCCATCAATTTATCTGCAATTGATGAGTTATGTCTAAACTTTTCTGATTTGGATATGGTCTTTGTGGAAAGCGGAGGGGATAATCTCGCTGCAACGTTTAGCCCTGAACTTTCAGACTTGACGCTTTATGTGATTGATGTCGCCGCAGGAGATAAAATTCCTCGTAAAGGCGGCCCAGGTATTACTCAATCTGATTTATTGGTTATCAATAAAATTGATCTTGCTCCACATGTGGGAGCTTCTCTTGATATTATGAAAAGAGATGCAAAAAAAATGCGGGGTGAAACACCTTTCGTATTTACTGACTTAAAAGAAGGTGTAGGAATTGATAAAATCGAAAAATTTATTATTGATCAGGGACTATTATAAGTCTGAAATTAATATCTTGATGATACTTTGTAGAGCAAAAAAATGATTTTAGTCTATAGATTTTTAAAGTCCCTACTAGTTTCATTTTTCTTCATCCTAGCTACTTATGGAGGCATAAAAAGTGCGGTTGCCCAAACAAAAAACATTGAGCTAAATGTTAGCTTCAGATCTAAAATACCTGAAAATTTTGATATTAATAAATTTAGATTAAATCACCCTATAAAAATCTCTATTAGGGAAGTGGTTAATCATCTCGTTTCTCTAAGATATAAAGGAACTTCTTTGGGTAGCAAGGAAGAAAGTGCTTTTCTTCCAGTTGAAATTAAAAAATTAGCTCCAATTCTTGTGAAAGCTTTTGCGCGTGTAGGCCCCAGAAAGATTATCCACATTGAATTGAAAAGCAAAACCGGGACTACTGTGGCTGATATCTTTTCTTTTAGAAATTATTTAAGTTGGCGTTTTGAATCGATTCACGGACAAACGTTTTTTCAAAAAAATAATGCCCGTGCCTGGAATATTTTTGCTTGGGAGTTGATACCTCAAAAAGGTCAACTTTATTACAAGTCTAGTTCAAATAAGCGTTTGCATAAAAACTGGATGGTTGCAAAATTACAACTTCCTGTTGCTGAAACAAAGGAAGGGGCAAGTATGGAATCGTCTGATTTTATTGAGAGTGGGAATTCTGGTAAACAAATGAATCCAGCCTTAGAAGTTAAACTCAGACAATTAAAGCATCTTTATGAGCAAGGACTGATAGAGGAAGAGGAATATAAAATTCAGCAAAAAAATCTTTTTGAAAAACTATTTTAAATAAGTTCACTCCTTCAAATTACCTTTAGCGCAACAAATAAAGTATTACATATTTTTAAATTGCTTAAAAAATACCAACCCAAAATTCTCTCTGAATTCTGTTTTTTGCATTAAAAATAACCATAAAGAAAATATAAACGCTTAATATTAGGGCAACTTTGATCTCTTAAAGACGCCTTCATAATATTATTAAGATATAAATATTTGTAAAAAAATGACTTATTTTGTTAAGGACTAGATGGAATGAATTTTGCTTTAGAGGTGAGATAAGGTAATTAAAAATATTTAAGACTTAGTTTTGTAGTAAATAAAAGGGGAATTACTTGACGGATTTGATCGATATTTTGAACAAACTTGCCAAAACATTCTTTACTGGAAAATTGACCATAAATTTTTATAAAGGAAACGTGGGAAAAGTTCAATTGACCCAAACGGTAAAAAGTACAGATGTGAAAAGTGTTTGATTTGGAAAAGTTTTGTAATTTTCTTAGTTATGTTAGAGTGAGCGGCTAAATATTTAATTTAGAATGGGATCACCGCTTGCTTGCGACGCCAAAAACAAATCGAATTAATTTTAAAGAAGAAAATAGGAGGAGATAGAATGTTGTATCAATATAAGCGAAAATTTTTGGGATTATTTGCTGTGCTTTTACTATGCATGGCTTTGCCGTCTTTCGCAGGCGCTTGGGTAATGGTAAAAGGGGATGGTGATAGGTGGATGAAATTTGGTGCCGGTTTCAGGAGTTCTTTATCTACTTCAAATGACTCCACTGGCAATCAAAGTGGCTCTGCTAGTGACATACAGTTGGACAATATGAGGTTATATACATTAACCCAAGTTCATAAAAATATTCTCTTTGAATTTAATACTGAAGTTAACAACACTAATGATCGTGTTGCTGATAACTACACTCAAGCAACAAGTGGCCAGTTCCATAACTTGTTTGTTCTAGATGCAAGAGCCACTTTTTCCATTAAAGGGTTTGACCTTTGGGTGGGAAAGTTTCTTCCTCCCAGTGATAGATCTAACCTAAATGGTCCTTACTTTCTAAATGTATACAATTTCCCAGTTGTTCAGGCTTATCCAGCAATTGCTGCAGGACGAGACCATGGTGCAATGGTGTTCAAAGAATACGGTGGCGGAAAGTTCAAATGGTCTTATGGAATATTTGAGGGCAGGACCATCGCAAGCAATGCTGATGCTAACCCTGACGAGAATGATAATTTTCTACATGCGGCACGTTTTACATATAATTTTTGGACTCCAGAGCCTGGATATTATACGACCAGCTCATATTATGGAGCTAAGGATGTGCTGGCGCTAGCATTTGCATTTCAGCATGAGGAGGATGGGGCAGGTACAGGTACGACTGCTACTACACAGGGTGACTTTACGGGTTGGAATATAGATCTTCTAATGGAGAAAAAGCTTTCAAACGGAGCAGTCCTTAATCTGGAGGGAGCCTTTTACGATTACGACACAGATGACATTGCAGATACAACCCTCATACAAGGCGAAGGCTACCTTGCTTTAGCAAGTTATTTAATGCCAGATAAAATTGGCTGGGGGAAGGTTCAACCTTACATTCGTTATCAGCATTTTGATAGGGAGCAGAGTAACACAGCAGCCAATTTAGGAACTCGATCCGTTACAGAGGGAGGGTTTAACTATATAATTGACGGCCATAACGCAAAAATAATGGCATTTTACTCTGGTGATAAAAACGGTTCCAATGCTGCGACTGTAGATTCTTTCAACATTGGTATGCAGTTCCAATTATTGTAAA
>CALJGH010000021.1 GCA_938073925.1 uncultured Nitrospinaceae bacterium | reverse complement strand
TTCACGAAAAAACCCTTGGATACATATGTAATTTACTAAAAAACAATAAGTTAAGTGGAATATTTTTCTCAATAAGGTAGAATGGTTAGCCGATAAGGTATCTAGGGGTGCTTGATTTAAAAGCAATCTCTCTGAATTTTTGCAACAAAATGCATCAATTTATTTGAAAATAGGATATAGATTTCGTTGCGTTGGAAGAGGGGAACTATGCTGACTTTTCGTCAAAATAATGACCATAGGGAAGAATATTTCCATTAAATTGCTCGTTAAAAGCTTAGACGGATATACCGAAAAGCTTTTAGATATTTGTGGTTACCCATTTTTTGTCGCAAGAAGATGAATTTGGCATATAGATTGCTTATAGATAATGAAAAAGACAAATTAAGTCACTGATTTTTAATGTGTAGTTTTTCATTGGTGGAAACAGGGCGGGAGAAAGGTTTATGGCTGAAGAAGAGGAGATACTAGAAGATCTGGAGGCCGCTGAGGCTAAGGGTAAAAAAAATCCAATGGTAATGATCATTGGCATTATTGTTGGTTTGCTAGTACTGGGTGGAGGCGGATATTATGCCTATATTACATTTTTCCAGGAAAAACCGGTTGAAGAGGTCCCCGCTGAAGGTGAGGAAGGTGCGGCAGAAAAGGTTGAAGAAGACGTCAATTTAGGTGTCATGTTTCCTCTCGACCCTTTCATCGTAAACCTTGCAGGCAGTGAAGGAAAACGGTTCCTGAAAGTTACTGTTTCATTAGAGTTGAGTACCCCTGAAGTTCACGCTGACTTAAAAGGAAATATTCAGAAAATCACAGACTCGATTCTTGTTTTATTGAGTAGCAAATCTTTTGAAGATGTATATTCGGTGCAGGGCAAGTTCAAACTCAAAGATGAAGTCACCACGCGCGTAAACCGCTTTCTGGTGGTGGGGCATGTGAAAGACGCATACTTTACTGAATTCATTATTCAGTGATAAAATTGATTTTTAAACAAGGCTAGAATTATGAGTGAGGTTTTATCACAGGGAGAAGTCGATGCGTTGTTGAGAGGTGTCGGTGATGGTGAGGTTGAGACTGAAACCGATGAAGCTCCAGAAGAAAAATCGGGTGTCGTTCCCTATGACCTGACCAGTCAGGAAAAGATCATTCGGGGTCGCCTGCCAACTCTGGACATCATTAACCAGATGTTTTCCAGGTTATTTCGAAATACCTTTTCTATGTTGATGCGAAAGTCGGTCGAAGTCAGCACCGTTTCAACCGATACCATCAAATTTGGCGATTTCCTGCGTTCATTAGCTGTTCCTTCTAGTTTGCATATTTTTCGTATGGAACCTTTGCGTGGCCATGGCCTGATGGTTGTGGAAAGCAAACTGGTTTTTGCAGTGGTCGATACTTTTTTCGGCGGCTCCGGTACAAAAGAAGCCAAGATCACCGGTCGAGATTTCAGCTCCATTGAAATCCGGATGACCAAGAGCGTGGTTTTGAGTGCCCTGGAAGATCTGGAAAAGGCCTGGCGTCCGGTACATGCCGTGACAACCAACTTTGTTCGATCAGAGGTGAACCCGCAGTTTGCGGCTATCGTTCCTCCTACTGACATTGTTTTGGTCATACTTTTTGAAATTGAGATGGAAAGCATATCGGGGACTCTAACCATTTGTCTCCCCTATGCGGCTATTGAACCCGTTATCCCCAAGCTTAAAGCACAATTCCAGAGTGAAGAGTTGGAAGTGGATCAGGTTTGGATTCGTCGTTTACGTACAGAGTTATTGGCAACAGAGGTAGAGCTGGTTGCCGAGCTTGGAGCAAGCACAATAACTCCGCAGGACCTAATGAAATTCAAAGTCGGTGATACACTCATGTTGGGAAATGATGTAACGGATCCGTTGACCTTGAAGGTAGAACAGATCCCCAAATTTAAAGGGTTCCCCGGTGTTTCTCGTGGGAATAAAGCAGTTCAGTTAACAGAAACAATTGAAAGGGAAGGATAAGCTCATGGAAGATGAAGCTGCAAAAGAAGATTTTGATGCCCTAGATGACATTGGTGATATTGATGCGGGGGGCGAAGAAGGTGGTGTTGATTTAGATCATGATGGGGTTGCCCCGGCAACGGGTGGCGAAACCAAAAGTCTTGATCTTATTCTAGACATTCCTCTCACAGTGGCTGTTGAATTGGGTCGCAGCAAAATGTTGATCAACGACCTTCTACAGTTAGGGCAGGGCTCGGTAATCGAGTTGACAAAACTGGTGGGTGAACCTCTGGAAGTATTGGTTAATCAAAAGCTGGTGGCCCGTGGTGAAGTCGTTGTTGTAAATGAAAAGTTTGGTGTTAGGCTCACCGATATCGTTTCACCTATGGAACGCGTTCAGTCCCTAGCATAAATCAGATCGGTTTATGCAAGAGGACCGCTTTTCTTATGCAGACTTCCTTCCTGGTTATCTGCCGTTTTTCTGCTCAACAACCTCTCCTGATAAAAAAATACCAAAAAGTTTTGTTTTTTAATTGTTTAGGTACAGCCTTTGCAATCTTAGTTAATTAAATCAAAAGCGTTGGTTTTTTTGACGTATTTACCATGATCAAAGGTGCAGCAAATGAAACTATTTTTAAAACTCCTGACTATTTCACAGCTCTTTTTACTCATTTTTGCCAGCTTGGCCGGGGCCAGTAACCAGCCAGAAGCAAAATGGGGTTCTTTGAATCCGCTAAAAAAGGTTCATTCCCATTTAATGAGTAATGGCCATATCGTTCGCTTGGAATTTAAAAATCCAGTTGAGAATTGGGCAGAGCCGATTTTTTATGAAAAATCGGTGCAACTTGATTTTCCTGGAGCTTTTATTGAACCTGCGAAAAAAAGTTTTTCTGCAGATAGCTCTATGGTCACGAAAGTTTTTGCCAGTCAGTTCGATGGTGAGACTTTGCGAGTGCGTTTTCATATTAAACCGGGCACCGATGATATCGAAGAGAGATTCAAACTGGTATCACAAGGCCGGTTCATAATTGTTCGGTTCGATACGGATTATGTAGAGCCCGTCATAGCTTCTTCAAAAGCAGTTTCACAGAAAACTCAAAATACAGATGTTATGGGAGATAAAGAATTAGCCGATTTTCTTTCTCGTGCATCAGAAAAAATGAAAAGGCAGGAAGAAATTTTGGCGTCTGCTGTTAAGAAAGAAGAACCGACTATCCAAGAAGTAGAAACTCAATCCTCCGAAATAAAAGTCAAACGCGCGGGGATGGGAGTTGCCCCTCTGGTCGACCAAATCAAAAAAGCGGCCTTGTCCAATTCTGATGAAGATAAAAAAGATGTAGTTTTAAATAAATCCAAAACAAAAATCACAACGAAAGATAATACGAGTTTTTCCTTAAAAGACTCGCGCCCAACAGGGAAACCGATGGAGATGATTCCATCGGGTATGAAAATGATATCAATGTTTGCCGTGGTGCTGGGACTGATGTTCCTGATTTTTTTCGGATTCAAAAAGTATGTCCTGAAAAATACAGCCTTCGGTGGTGGAAATAAGCTAGTGAATGTTTTGGGTACATGGTTTTTGGGTCCTAAAAAGAATATTGCTTTGGTAGAGGTAGCTGGCGAAATTCTTGTGCTGGGTATGTCGCAAGATAACATCACACTTCTCAGTAGCATTATCGATGAAGAAAAAATTGAAGAAATAAAGAATACCAGCGGTAAAGGCAAGAGTGGCTTAGGTTGGAAAACTGCACCCGTAGGAGAAAAAAGTACCCGTTCCGTAGCGGCACAGGCGGCGGCCCAGTTTTCGAGTTACTTGAGTAAATATTCATCATCTAAAGAAGCTAAAAAGCAAACGGTTACAGATGCGAAAGATCAAATTTTGCAAAAAATTGGGAAGTTGAAAACGGCAAGAGCATGACAAGAAAAATTATATTCATATTGCTGATTCTTACAGCGACCTTTATTTGGGGCGGAACAGTACCCTTTGCAGAGGCTGTATCTCTACCCTCCATTCAACTGGGAATGGATGATGTAGAAGATCCGGAAAAAGTGTCCAGTGCTTTACAAATTCTTTTTCTGCTGACGATTCTGACTCTGGCCCCATCGATTCTTATTTTGACCACTTCATTTGCGCGGATCATCATTGTCCTTTCATTTCTCCGACAGGCGATGGGCACACAGCAAACT
The DNA here is from genome assembly GCA_938073925.1 of uncultured Nitrospinaceae bacterium. GTDB lineage: Bacteria > Nitrospinota > Nitrospinia > Nitrospinales > VA-1 > UBA8687. Next base: position 2,979 of record CALJGH010000021.1, on the reverse strand, counting down.
CCACCGACGCAGATTTTGATTGGTCTGGGTTTGTTTTTAACCCTTTTTGTTATGGGGCCTACCTGGAATGAGATTAACGACAAGGCTTTGCAACCATTTTTGAATGAAGAAATTTCTCAGACGGATGCACTTAAAAAAGCAGAGATGCCTCTCAAGACATTTATGCTAAAGCAAACCCGTGAAAAAGATTTGTCATTGTTTATTGAAATCTCTGGGGAGAACCCGACGACTAATGAAGAGATTGATATCCGTTCATTGATTCCTGCTTTTATTATTAGTGAATTGAAAACGGCATTTCAGATTGGGTTTCTAATTTATATTCCATTCTTGATTTTAGATATGGTGGTCGCGAGTATTTTGCTGTCGATGGGTATGATGATGTTGCCTCCGGTTTTAATTTCGTTGCCTTTTAAACTGATGCTGTTCGTTATGGTTGATGGATGGTATTTGACGGTGGGATCACTCATGCGAAGTTTTGGAGGATAACTAAGTTATGGATCAGGCATTCATTATAGATTTTGCTATGGAAAGCATTAAGACGACCTTGCTTTTATCCGCCCCTATGTTGGGTTTTGGGTTGGTGACCGGTCTTGCGGTTTCTATTTTTCAGGCGGTAACTTCGATTCAAGAAATCACCTTGACCTTTATCCCAAAAATTCTGGCGGTTTTTCTTTCCATCCTGCTTTTTTTCCCATGGTTGATGCAGTTGATGCTCACCTTCACTTCGAAAATTTTCACCAACTTCCCTGAGTATATCCAGTAATGGATATCTTAAATCTCAATTACGCAGAATTCGAAAGATTCCTTTTCGTATTGTTTCGTGTTGGGGCAATGATCATCTTTGTTCCCATTCTGGGTAGTAAGCAGATTCCGAGTGTTATGAAAATTGGGCTGATTCTCTTTCTTTCGATGGCAATTTTTCCATTGGTTCAGGATAGGCCTATGCCAGAGCCGAAGGGAATGTTTGAGTTAGTGAAATTTTTGATGGCCGATGTCACGATAGGGTTGGGTATTGCTTATATTGCCAGGCTCATTTTTACTGCGGTTCAGATAGCTGGAACCGTAGTGGATTTTCAAATGGGATTCGGAGTTGTAAACGTAATCGATCCGCAGACAGATACTCAGGTCTCGGTAACGGCGCAGTTGCATAATATTCTAGCGATACTGATTTTTTTGGCACTCGATGCGCACCACTACATAATTCAGGCGATTGTTGAAAGTTTCTTTGTCATTAATCCTTTTGAAATAAACTTTGCCAGCATTACGCCGGAATATATGTTGCACCTGTTTACTGCAACCTTTACGACGGCTATTAAAATCGCGGCCCCCATCATGGCTATTCTTTTCTTTTTAAGTGTTGGTTTGGGTTTAGTGGCTAGAACGGTTCCGCAAATGAACGTTTTTATTGTGGGTTTCCCTTTACAGATCGGTGTCGGTCTTTTAATGGTGGGGATATCGGTATCTTTCTTTAGCATACTAGTTCAGCAGGAAATGCATACCTTACCTGAAAAGTTTATGGGGTTCATGCGCGGGATTTAGCCCGCAAGCGGAGATTAGTTTTCAAAACTTGAAGTTGAAAGAACGCGATGGCAGAAGATAATAAAGATCAGAAAACAGAGGAACCCTCCTCCAAGCGAATTACTGATACCGAGGAAAAGGGTAACTTTGCCCACAGTAAAGAAATCAACTCCGCATTTATTCTATTGGCTGCTCTTTCGGGTTTTATGATAACGGGCGAGCAAAGTACACGTAATGTTCTGGAAGCATGGCACACCATGATTTCTGAAGCCAGCTATCTTCAACTCAGTACAGAAGAACTATATAAGGTTGCAGTCAACACGATGAAGGCCTTTTTTAAAATCGTTGGCCCGTTTCTCTTGATGATTATGTTTGCAGGTATCGCTTCTAATGTAGTTCAAATTGGGGGTCTTCGCTTTTCGGGTCATCCTCTGATCCCGAAGTTCAATAAACTGAATCCAATGAAAGGGTTTGGGCGAATATTTTCCAAGAACTCGGTGATGGAATTATTCAAATCCCTTTTCAAAGTTTCTATTATCTCGGTCGCTTCCTATTATACGATTAAATCGCATTGGACAGAAATTCCACCTCTAATGGGATTAGGAGTAGGGGGGATATTGTCTTTCATGGGTCAAGTCGCTCTAGAGATCATTTTTGAAGTTCTGGTGATAATGATTTTTCTCTCACTTATTGATTTTTCGTTCCAAAAGTTCACTTATAAAGAAAACCTGCGCATGACCAAGCAGGAAGTGAAAGAGGAAAGGAAGGACACAGACGGGAATCCGCAAATCAAACAACGGATCCGAACAGCGCAAATGGAAATGTCCCGCAAACGGATGATGTCTTCTGTCCCCGAAGCCGATGTTATTGTTACCAACCCGACTCATATTTCTGTAGCGATCAAATACGATGTGCTGAACCACGCAGCTCCAATCGTTGTAGCTAAAGGAGCGGGGGATGTAGCTATGAAAATTCGAGAAATTGCCAGAGAACACGATATCCCCATTGTCGAAGACAAGCCTTTGGCTAGAGTACTGAACAAAACCGTGGAAATAGGACAACAAATCCCCGACGAACTTTTTAAAGCCGTCGCTGAAATTCTAGCCTATGTCTACAAACTCAAAAACCCATTCCAACCGCAGTAACCGGCGTGCCGCCCGAGGCAACTAATCAATGCCTGATAAGCTAGCCTAACAGCTGCCCCTTTTATGCAGGCAATATAAATGTCGAGTTTCGGCTGCAACCTCAAAGGATCGACGCAATACTACATAGTCGTCCCTGAAAAAGTCAATAGAGCCTATAGATAAAGGGTGAAGGTTGCTTTTGAGTGTTGTGAAATTGCCGGAAGTTGTTGAATACCTCTCAAAACCTGATGATTTTATGCAAGCAAAACCTCGTCATCGTCAGCTGGGAAACAGGGTTTTTCAGGGGTTACTACATACAACTCTTAAGGTAATTTAG
>CALJGH010000020.1 GCA_938073925.1 uncultured Nitrospinaceae bacterium | reverse complement strand
AGAGCACCGGAGAATGGACATTTACTGGCACCACTTTTTGGTTCTTCACCTTCAGCCTGTACAGCGGGCTGTTCCGTTTCGATCTTACCGGCTTCTGCCATTATGATCCAATGCATTGATTCGATCGTCTGCTGTTTTTCGGTGGTTAACTTTTGCAAGGTATCCTTAGTTTCCTGATGGTTAACCATTGCAGCGGCTTCCTGATATTTTTCGAGGGCTTTCTTTTCAAATTCAACAGCTTCTTTCAATGCTGCGGCAGAGTTGGACATTGTCATGTCTCCTGACAAATAAGGGTAATTAAATTCATTCTGGAATAGTAAAATATACCAAATTCTTCACTCTAATAGCAACCACTACTACTCGGCATAGGGACAATTAGTAAATGCTCGTCAAACCGACAAATACAACTGAGCCTTTTACTTTAGTACGCTAACATTGCTTCCTCAGTCAGGGGGCAAACTAGATTATTTTAGGTTAAGGAGTTTATTATGGCTAACGTTAACAAAAATAACACTATCAATTATATTGAGCTCCCTATGGTAAAAAACGCCGAGACTAAAAAATTCTATCATCAGGCGTTTGAATGAGAGTTTACAGATTGGGGGCCCGACTACATCAGTTTTTCTGGGGCAAATATTGATGGCGGATTTAATGGGATGGGAGATGAACAAATATCCAATCGCGGTATCCTAGTTGTTCTCTATGCAAGCGACCTTGATAAAAAGCTCTAAGAGGTGATTCAGGCGGGAGGGAAATTTTAAAGCCAATCTATGAATTTCCTGGTGGGAAAAGGTTCCATTTTCTTGATCCAAAATGGAATGAATTGGCAATATGGTCAGAATAAATCAGTTGTATTAAATGATTAAACGATGCGCATGGGTCGGGCATAATTCCAAACCCACGGAGCTGGATGTTAAGTATCACGATGAAGAATGGGATGTTCCCGTTCATGATGATAAAATATTATTCGAGTTTCTTATTTAGAGGGTGCGCAAGTGGGGCTTAGCTGGGTCACGATCCCAAAAAAGTTGCAAAGTTCGATGATGCCAAACAGCAGAAAATCCTGCAAGACCTGGGGATAGTGCGTAATCGTTTGAAGGTACCCGCTTCGGTCACCAATGCCAAAGCATTTTTAGAAGTGCAAAAGGAGTTTGGTAGCTTCAATAAATATAGCTGGTGTTTTATAGTAGGGAAGACTCTAAAAAATAAATGGAAATCGATGGATCAAGTTCCAGCGACTACAAAAGAATTCGATGCCATGAGCAAAGATTTAAAAAAACGCGGATTCAAATTTATCGGCTCAACCATCTGCTGCGCCTTTATGCAGGCAACAGGCATGGTGAACGATCACAAACAGACTGTTTCAGATACAAGGCTACGCCTTGATGAAATGTGTACGAAATATTTAGAAAACCTAACCGAAATGGTTAGCTTTATGGAAATAGACCCCTTTGCCCCACGCCGAGTGGTGGTGGGATTTTTATTTGAAAAGTGATGGAAAAAGTGTAGACTTCGGCCTTCAATCGTTCCCGATTTCAGAATCTGTAAATTTAAGGCAAGGTGTACTTTATGATCGATGCTGACCAAAAAAAAGATATTCCTGATGCTCCTGTACAAAAGGAAGAGCTTGGGCTGATGGAATCGTATGGGTCTTTTCCTGTATGGTCTTTAAAATTGATTGATGCGTTGACCCCGGAATTTCTGATTACCAAGGGACCCGTTGAGAAGAAAAAACTTCCCCAGTAACAAATTATACTTCCCAAAAAAATGAAACCCATACAAAGGGCATTGATAAGTGTGTCGGATAAAACAGGTGTCCTTGAATTTGCCAAGGAACTGCATAATTTCGGAATAGAAATCCTTTCCACAGGAGGCACCGCAGAGCTTTTGAGAAAGGGTGGCCTGCCTGTGATTCAGGTATCGGACTACACCGGTTTTCCAGAAATGATGGATGGTAGAATAAAGACCTTGCACCCCAGGGTGCATGGAGGAATTCTGGGGCGCAGAGATGTCCCTGAGCATATGCAGGCCATGGAAGATCATGGTATTCGCCCGATTGATCTGGTAGTGATAAATCTTTATCCGTTTGAACAAACCATAGCGAAGGAAGGCTGTACTTTAGAGGAAGCAATAGAGAATATAGATATTGGCGGTCCAGCCATGATTCGTTCTTCAGCAAAAAACTGCAACGATGTTACCATTATTGTCGACCCCAAAGAGTATGACCTGATACTTGAAGAAATGAAAGCACGCTCCGTTTCTCTGAAAACCCGTCGCCGATTGAGTCGCGATGCATTTGCCCATACTGCTCGATACGATTCATTGATCGCTACTTTTTTATCCGGTCAATGGGAAGAGGGTTTTCCTCCTTCTTTAAATCAACCTTATACAAAAGTTCAAGATTTACGCTATGGGGAAAATCCTCACCAGTCGGCTGCTTTGTATAGAGAGAGCCACCCGCTAAAAACCGATATTGTTTCGGCCGTGCAGTTGCAGGGCAAAGAGTTGTCTTTCAATAACTTTATTGATTTAAACGCGGCTTGGGAATTGGTGCGGGAGATGGATTCAGGAGCGGTTGTTATTATTAAGCATACGAACCCTTGCGGAGTTGCACTGGGAGACGACCAGTTAAAAACTTTTATTTTGGCAAGAGAGGTGGACCCTACTTCCGCATTTGGAGGTGTTTTAGGATTCAATCAACCTGTCACCGTTAAGACGGCGGAAGAGATCCTCAAAAACTTTGTAGAGGCTGTGGTAGCACCCGGTTTCGACCCGGAAGCGATAAAATTATTTTCTGCAAAGAAAAATATTCGTCTGATGCAAATGCCGGGTGAAGTATCGAATGTAGAAGACCAACGATTCGACCTGAAACGAATTGGCGGTGGACTATTGGTCCAGAGTCAGGACTATCTAAACTATGTTGAAGACCAGTTAAAAATTGTCAGTGATCGAGATCCCGATGCCCGGGAAATGGAAGACATGAAGTTTGCTTGGCTGGTGGCAAAACATGTAAAATCCAATGCCATCATTTATGCAAAAGATAAAGAGATTCTAGGAATCGGTGCGGGCCAAATGAGTCGGGTTGACTCTGCTCGGGTTGCAGTCGAAAAAGCCCGGAAATCGCTTTCCGGCGCGGTCATGGCTTCTGATGCATTTTTTCCCTTCAGGGATTCTGTCGATGAAGCTGCGAAGAATGGAATTTCAGCTATTATTTCCCCAGGCGGTTCCATTCGCGATAAAGAAGTTTTGCAGGCCGCTAACGAGCACAATATCGCCATGGTTTTTACTGGCACCCGCCATTTCAAGCATTAAACCATAGCATTCTCTACTTCAGTTTTCCTTCCTCGGCACAAGTGTGTCGAGTTCACTTTATTGATAATAGCGAATAAAAATAACACGATATATTCAAATGCCGATACATATTTTTCCGTAACCCTCAATATTGGAGGAGATATGGGCCAACTATCTGGAACGCTGGATATTTTGTATGTCGAAGATGATGGGGAAGACTTTTCCTTGTTTCTTGATGCTGTGCGAGAAAATGGCTTTTTGTTTAATATCCAACGTGTAAATGATGGCCAGGAACTGGTGGATTTTTTTTCAGGAATAACCTCGCACTTACCCAAAATTATAATTTCAGATTTAAACATGCCAAAGAAAAACGGTCTCGAAGCTGTGCGCGAGATTCGTAGAAAATCGTTACCCTCTAAAATTCCAATAATTATTTTTTCAAATAGTAAGTCTCCTGAAGAAGTTCAGTTAAGCTATGATTTAGGGGTAAATAGTTTTATCCAAAAGCCGTTAAGCTATCAAGAGCACTTGCAGTGTATTAAGAATATCCACAGTTTCTGGTTTCAGACCGCCCAATTACCTTGATCTTTATCAGATGAATAAATTCATAAAAAAATTAATTAAACTTAGCATTTTTGGAGCTTTGGTTTTTGGGGGATGGCAAGCCAATCTGAAATGGGAAGAGTTTAAACCTTTTCTGGTAGAGCTTGAAGAGAAAGACCCGGAAAAATTCACGAAGATGGTGGAAGAGGCCCAATCTTTTCACATCAAAGAAACGAGAAGACTGTATCGCGAAATTGACAGGATGACCTTTGCTGCAGTAATTGATCTTCGTTACAGCAGGTTCCTGGAAAAAAGAAAATCCGATAAGAAATATAGAGAAGATTCTTACGATGAAGAGCTTCAAACGAGAGAAAAGGAAAGAAAAAGCAAGCTTGAAGATGATCAGGCCAAAATCGAAGATCTAAAAATTCTCCATTTGAAAAAACCGGTTAAAGTAAGGTTCGGTCAGTGGGGGAAAATCCAGCCCTGGCAGCAAAGACTTATTTTGCAGGAAAAATGCATCAAATATTTTAAAAAGCAAATAGAGGATGACCAAGCCCAGAATAATGGATTAAGAACTTCCAAAGTAACCACTCTGATATCTCGTGTGGGGCAGGAACCTTTGGAGATTGAAAACCTTTGTGAGAATTTAGTGCCGATGACATCGGATCCGCAAGTTATTCAAAGTGCAATTTTAAGTTTAAAAGAATCTATGAACTTTTTTTATTTCGCGCAATTGCTGGAGGAGACAGGTATCCCAAGAGCGGTTGTTTTTCCTTTCAAAGATGAGCTGGAAGGAATGTCTCGAGATTATAACGACTCCTGATAAACCTAAGGTCAGGTTACGTCCTTATTTTTTTTCTGGTTTAATTTATCGGTCAATACCTCAATAGCCGTTGCCAATTGTTTTAATTCAGTATTGGATTTTATTTCAGGCAGTTCTGTCTTGCCATCTTCTTCCGCAAATTGTACCAGTTTTTTCAGGGGGCGAATCACCATGCTGATGGTGTAGAGTCCACCGATCACACAAATGAGGGTACCGAATACCGCCATTCCAAGCATTTCATTTTTTAGCTGACTTGCACTGCGTTTGACTCTATCTTTTAATAATTCCAGTTGCTTCGGTTCCAGGGTTTCGGTATTCATAGTTCCTACAATGCGCTCGACTTGTCCTAACTGGACGTAAAGAAAAAAAGCTGCGTAACCGAGACAGGATATGACGACTATATAGCCCGTCATCAAAAGGTTTATAATGCTTTTTTTCTCGCCCGGAAGTTCATCCCGAAAGATGGAATTGTTTGCCATTTTAGTTTTACCTTTTTATAGCTACTTTAAATCTTTTCCCCAAGGTTGGGTATAGAGATGCTTTCTTGTAGCGGGATGAAGATTTTTGCAAGAGATTGTATCTTTCCCGAGATGTGGGATGAGTACTCGAAAAAATGGAACCCTGATTTTTCTTGCTGGCTCCTAATTTCTGGATAAATCTTTTCAAGGCTCCAGGATAGTATCCTGTGCGATAGGCGAACTCCCTTCCATACTTGTCTGCTTCAAACTCCAGATTCTTATCCAGACCTTTGGTGAACAATACATTGGAAACTTCGTCGATTAGTTTGTCGAACAGTCCGGGGTCTTTATCCATTACCGTTAAAGTCAATGAGCTAACACCTTGTAGGCTGCGGCTTCTTTGAAGTGTTTGTAGGGCGTGTTTTCGAGCGATATGAGCAACTTCGTGAGCGAGTACGCCGGCTAACTCGGCTTCATTTTCGATCATTCTTATTAAACCGATACTGACAAACACATAGCCGCCGGGAGTAGCAAATGCATTAGGAAATTCCGTATTTAAAATTGCAAAATGATAATTGATATCTGATCGACTGGAAACATCAGCAACGGACTGTCCCACCAGGTTGATATAGTTTAGTAGTTCAGGATCATTGTAAGCACCGCCGTAACGATTGAAAACTTCAACAGCCAATCGCCCACCTATGGCCTTCTCTTCTTCATAGGCAATGGGCTGTAGGGATTTCAAAGTGTTGACACTTTGTTTTAAAAATTTTGATGTTTTCTTATCAAAAAGTCCTAACGAATCACCAAGGCCAATCAAGCCTCCGTCTTGCCCAGAATTCTGCTCAGAACTTTGGACCGGACTTTGTGTGGGTTTTGTTTTCTCTTTACTCGGTTGGGTTTTCTCTGGCGGTCGAGTAGATTTTTCCACTTCCTTTAGAATATTGCCAAAGTTAAAAGAATGGGAGGGAATTGCCCAGAAGAGCACACTTAAAAAACATAGAATAATAAACTTAGTTTTCATAGTTAGTCCGCATAGGCTCCTAGTCGGCCTTCTTCAAGAAACTTGTCCAATGCTTCATCATCGACTTTATACCGTTCCATTTCTTTTACAGATTCAATGCTTGCAGGTGATGCACCTTTTTTTATGGCGTGTTCTTCTGATACAGGACTGAGGCCACGAATGCTCGAACCGTACGCAGATTCGCGAGCGGCAATCTGTTGTTGCCCGCCCAATGCGCCTAACACATCACCGTCGCCACCACTGCCTGAAGGTGCAACCTTGGTCAGTCTGAATCTGAAAATCCATCCTGTCTCGCCGGCAGCAGAGACTTTATAAAATTTTCCGGATTTCCCCAGAACATCTACAGGAGTTCCTTTATTCAGTTTACCTAATACTTTGGAGCGCGCTTTTGCTTCGGCTTGCAGTTTGGTCGCAGATTTTTTCACATACCAAGTTTCTGCTGTAACCTGAGAGGTGAAGCTAAATCCGAAAAAAAGAAATATAAAGCTGTAAATAAGTAGACGCACGAGTCTTTGGGTAAAATTTTTTAAAGTGTTTTAGGTAGGCCCAGCTTCCCTTAATCTGGCAAAAAGGTCAACTGTTTTTAAGGTTTTACTTTTTTAAAAGCTTTGTGAAGACGCGCCCAGTTGAAAGCGGAACCGGGATCGTATTTACATTCGAGGCCGGTCGACCCATTTTGAACGTGGCTGTGCCCCAATATCCCCGCAAAGCGTGAAAAATTTTTCAACCGGTCGAGAGGGTGTTGTCCGGTTTCCTTATCAAGCGGAACTTTTAGTTTTATTGAGGGAAGCAATTGGTTTAATCCAAAACTAAGTTTTATCAATGTTTCATATTGCTCTTCGGTAAAGTCCCACATTCTGACCATTTTTCCATTAATTTTTTTACTGAAATAGCCTCTCTCTCCATAAGCTCGGGAAGGCATTGCTCTAAAAGAATTATTCATCACTTTGTATTCATCGGGGAGGTTGAGTTTCCAACTCTTTCCTATTTTTTTATATTTATCTTTTTTTGAAGGAAAATATTCGGCCTGTTTTGCCAAAGCCTCCCAAGAGAGGTTTGCTATTTCTACATGTACAGATCTTTCATTGCCTTTTTTGTCGTCAGCCGGTGCGGTATTAGTTTTCCAGTACAAGTCGCAAGTTTGAAAAAGAGTGCCGTCGAGGTCCAGATAAAAATGACTTCCTTTAAATGGACTTGCCAGCATCAGTTGATGGCAGTGTGAGGAGGTGTAGCAAACATCGTAATGCAGAACAAACTGGTGAACGGTTTTTATTAATTCGCGGTAGGCGGTTTGAGTATTTTTTATTTTATAGTTTGAGGGTTTTTGTGTCGGCGCATCATTTAAGGCTGGGGTGTGCTGGCTTAGAACTTTTCGTCCTCGTCTATTGGGGCACGCGAATCCGTGTTTTTCGTTCCATAAAACCACACGGGTGCCGATATCTACCTTTTTCTCGCAGGCAATGATGTTTTGGTTCATGGTCGATTGGCTGGAATTAAGTGTTAGGGGTTCAGAAAATCATAAATTGTTTTCTGTGGTGCCACCCCAATGCAGTTTTTTTCTCAACAATTGATAATAATTTTTACCGGGAGCTTGAACAAGCTTTACCGGGGTGTCTGCTTTTTTTGCTTCCAGAATATCTCCTGACTTCATGGAATATCCTGTTTGACCATCCAGTGTAACCCGAACGTCCTCATCTTCATTACGAGTTGTTAGTTGGACTTTGATCGATGAAGAGTCGGGTATAACAATAGGCCTGTTTGTCAGGGCAAAAGGGCAAATAGGGCTGAGTACCAGAGCGCGCATGCTGGGATGGATAATGGGGCCTCCCGCTGAAAGAGAGTAAGCGGTGGAACCTGTGGGGGAAGCGATGATCAGGCCATCTGCACGGTAAGAAGTCATGTATTGCCCATCGACAAAAACCTCCAGGTTCACTATCCTCGCCAGCGCTCCTTTATTGATTACGATATCATTGAGCACATTGAAGTTCTCAATTCTTTTTCCATCCCTCAGGACCTCAGCATTTAAAAGCATGCGGTTTTCGATTTCACATTTCCCATTTAAGACTTGTTCGAGAGTGGGGTAAAGATTTTCCAGAGTAGTTTCTGTTAAGAAGCCCAAGCTTCCTAAGTTAACACCCAAAATGGGAACTTCATGCGGATGAGCAATGCCGGCGACATTGAGTAAGGTTCCATCACCGCCCAAAACTATTACGAGATCGGAATTAGTGGCGACTTCTTCTTTGGAGGTGGAAGGATTTTTGCCGATGAGATCAGCGGTATCCGGCTCTAAATAAACCGTGCAATTTTTGGACTCTAACCATTGAGCCAGTTCGCTGACAATTTTTGCATCGATATTTGGTTTTTGTTTGCAGAATATTCCAATCTTCTTCACAAAGTCACCGTAACCAACGAAAAAATGTGCGTGGAAATAATATTAGCCCGGCAGGGGGGGGTTAGAGTTTGCCGAAATCTTCCGGTTTTATTTTATTCAGCCAGTCTTGCCATTGTTTTTCATCATCCGTATTTGTTTTTTCTGGATCTGGGAGGTCCAGACTTTTGGCGGCTTCGATAACTTGTTCTTCTACAAATATAGGTGACTTCGTCCTCAATGCCAGGGCGATAGCATCAGAAGGACGGGAGTCAATGGAGAGAGTTGTGTCTCCATAGACCACAGAAATGACAGCATAAAAAGTATTATCTTTTAGTTCATTGACCAGGATGTGATTGACCGTGGCCTTCATATTCTGGATCAGATTTTTGAGCAGATCATGAGTCATTGGACGGGGTGTGGAAATATTTTCAATTTCCAGAGCGATAGCATTGGCTTCAAAATAACCCACCCAGATGGGCAACGCTTTTGCGCCTGTCGAATCTTTCAAAATAATGATGGGCATATTAGTGAGTGGGTCTAAAGTCAGCCCCTCTACCTTCATTTCAACCATGTCCAACAGCCTCAAAAAATTGGGTAATATATTACAGGATACTCTTATATCTTATCAGGTTTATGAAGGCAAATAGGATAAAAGAATCCATGAAAAATATGTGTGGTTTAATATCTCGGGTGTTTAATTTTCGCCTGGATGCTCTTTATTTTCCTTAAGAACTTTAAGCAGAGCCTCCCGAACTGCATCGGGAACTTCAACCTGATTTAAGGTGTCCCGGCAAATCGTCGTAGTCGATTTATAGGTTTTCATAAATGAAATACAGGGAGGGCATTCGTGAAAATGCTCTTCTAGTGAATCCGTCGTTTCTTGATCCAGTGAGCCTTCGATATAATCGTAGAGCAGGTCAAGACACTCTTTGCAGCAAATCATTTTTCCACCTTCCGGGATGAAAATTCTTCAAAATAGCTTGAAAGTTTTTTTCTCAAAAACAATCTCGCGCGATGCAATCTCGACTTCACCGCTGGAACCGTTAAATCGAGAATTTCACCTGCTTTTTCAGTAGAGAGCCCTTCAACATCCCGCAATAGGAAAACCACTTTTTCCTTTTCAGGGAGAAGGTCGATAGCCTTGTTTATGACATCGCTGGTTTCATTGGTAAACAATAAGGAT